>NZ_RZRR01000360.1:0-5223 GCF_003998555.1 Mesorhizobium sp. M7A.F.Ca.CA.002.09.1.1
GGGACCGCCTCGACAATCTTCTGGCGCACCGCCACCTGAGCACGGTTCTTCAAATAGTCGTCGGGTCGCATGCCAATCTGCTGCAGCATATATTCGAACGTTCTGCGATCGAACTGGCCGCCCGGGCCTTTGAAGGCCGGGTCTTCGCGTGTCAGCTCGGCCAGCCGGTCTTTGGAAAGTCCGAGGCCCAGCTTGCGGGCCTGTTCATCGAGAACGGCACCCGAGACGAGCTGCGCCAGCACCTGGTTATCGACACCGAGCGCCTTTGCCTGTTCGTGGCTGAGACGTTGGCCGAACTGCTGCGACATGACGGCGAGCTGGCGATCATAGGCGAGACGGTATTCGTTGATCGACACTTTGGTGCCGCCAGCGGTTATCACCGAATCATGGCCGGCCAAACCGCCCATCAGCCGTCCGGAAACGCCCCAGACCAAAAAGCTGAGCACCAGCAGCACCAACAGCCCCTTCGCGACCCAGGTGCCTGCCGCGCTTCTCAATATACCAAGCATTTTTACTTCCGATTTATGCGCATTTTCGCATGCGCCGAGTCTGAAACAAGCGCAATAGCGCCCTTCCGGCCCACTGTCGATTGCTTTGTGGCCTGATTTTGGTAGTGAGGGCCAGAGCCCCGATATCATCCGGAGAAGCAAACCCATGACGCCAGGAATTCGCCCGCTCGTCGCCGGCAACTGGAAAATGAACGGCACCAGCGCCTCCCTCAACGAGCTCAGGATGATCGGCAACGGCTTCATGAGTGGGCTTGACGCGGAGACCGAAGCGCTGGTTTGCGTTCCCGCAACCCTGCTTGCCCACGCCGCCGAGATCCTGTCGCGCACGCCGGTGCATGCCGGCGGCGAAGATTGCCACACCAAGGAGAGCGGCGCCTACACCGGCTGCATCTCGGCGGAAATGCTCAGGGATGCCGGTGCGAGCCATGTCATCGTCGGCCATTCCGAATGCCGCGAGCAACGCGGCGAGGATGACGCCACTGTCCAGGCCAAGGCATCCGCCGCGTGGCGTGCCGGGCTTGTTGCCATCATTTGCGTCGGCGAAACGCATGAGCAGCGTGAAGCGGGCGCCACGCTGGACGTGCTGTCGCGGCAGGTCGAGGGCTCAGTCCCGCCAAGCGCCACCCCGTCCAACACCATCATTGCCTATGAGCCGGTATGGGCGATCGGCACCGGCCTGACGCCGACAGCGGCCGACGTCGCTGCGGCACACGCACATATCCGCGAAAAGCTATCGGAAAAGCTCGGCGGCGTCGCGGCGAAGGTGCGCATTCTCTATGGCGGCTCGGTCAAGCCCTCCAACGCGGTCGAACTGCTCGGCGTCAGGAATGTCGACGGCGCGCTGGTTGGCGGCGCCAGCCTGAAAGCGGCGGACTTTCTCGGCATCGCCGAGGCCTATCGCAATATTGCTTGAAGACATTTTCCCTGCCGGACAGGGCTTCCGGTGCACGAAATCGTTGCAAAGGACGGGTTGCTTCCCATATTCCGGCCACGGGCTTGGAAATGCCGTCAAAGCATTGTATTGAGCCGCCTCCAATTCACCGGTCGTGTCCGCGGCCGGGCAAGGCCTTGCCAGGATAAACTATGGAAACCGTACTGATCGTCATCCATCTCATGGTCGTGCTCGCCCTTGTCGGCGTGGTGCTGCTGCAGCGTTCCGAAGGCGGTGGCCTCGGCATCGGTGGCGGGTCCGGCTTCATGACCGCGCGTGGTGCGGCCAATGCGCTGACGCGTGCGACGGCGATCCTGGCGGCTGCCTTCTTCGCCACCTCCTTGACCCTGTCGATCGTCGCCCGCTACGGCGAAAAGCCGATCGAAATCCTGGACCGCGTGCCGGCGACCTCGGACGGCGCCGGCAAAGGCGTGCTCAACCAGTTGCCTGGAACCACAACTCCGGCGCCCGCGGGCACCACCACGCCGACGCCGCCTTCCGGCAACGATGCTTCGGCTCCTGCGACTGCCCCGGCCACTGCGCCTGCCGCCGGCTCGACGCCGCCGGCGACCAACGGCACGGCTCCCGCCGCACCGGCGACCCCGCAGGTTCCAAACCAGTAGTCCTCGGTGCCTGAACCGCGATCTGTGGTCGTTTGAACACAGTCGCGGCAAATGCAGCGAGATCACGAAGATTCGACGGGGTGAGGCATGGCCCCACGCTTGAGGCGGCCGCGCTTATTCGACTATAGATTGCACGCGGCATTTCCGGCGCCCTTGGGGGGCGCTGGGCGACGCCGTGGCAACAAGCATAGAACGATCGGATCTTCGCCATGCAGCTTCGCAGCTTCATTTTCCTGGGACTTTGCGCCGCACTCGGCGTGAGTTCCCCCGCTTTCGCAGGCGTTCCGGCCAATATGGCCGCACAGCCTTCGGCTGAAACAACTTCTGCCATCAACGTCGCCGTCAAGAGTGATGCGTCGCAATTGAAGCTTCTCAAGAAGAAGAAAAACCCGACGCCCGACGACCTCGCCCAGATCAAGAAGATCGAGGCCAAGATCGTTGCCGACAAGGAAGCCGCCAAAGCCAAGGCGCTCGAAGCCAGGAAGCTGGCAATGCGCGAGGCGGCAAAGGCCAAGGCCGACGCGGAACGGCAGGCGTTCCTTGCCAAGAAGGGCAAGAGCGCGCCGGCAACCGAGGTGGCCGATGCCAAGCCGGCCAAGAAGCAGGCTGCCAAGATCATCGAGCCTATCGAACCGATAGCGCCGATCCAGTCGGCCGAGCCGCTTCCGGCGGAGGCCATGAACGTCGCCCTGACCGGCAACAATGGCGAACTGCGCAGCGAAGTCATCGGCCAGAAGAAGCCGAGCGGCGGCGGCCTGTTCGCCGGCCTTTTCGGCGGGACGTCGTCCGGCTCCTCGATAAGCTATCTTCCCGAGACGCGGGCTCTCGATCAGGCTCTCGCCAAGAGGGAGGCCAAGAAGCAGTTCAAGGTGAAGCCGGAATTCGTGCCGCAGGACGTGGAATTCACTGGTTACGATGCCGGCACCATCGTCATCGACACCAGCGCGCGGCGCCTCTACCTCGTCGAATCATCTTCCACCGCGCGGCGCTACGCCATTGCGGTCGGTCGCGAGGGCCTGCAGTTCAAGGGCACGGTCGCGGTCGGTGACAAGCAGGAATGGCCGCGCTGGATCCCGACGCTGGACATGCAGAAGCGCGAGCCGAAGCATTACGGCCAGTATAAGGACGGCATGCCTGGCGGTGGCCAGAATCCGCTCGGCGCCCGCGCCATCTATCTCTATGACGGCAAGAAGGACACGCATCTGCGCATCCACGGCACCATCGCGCCGCAGTCGATCGGAACCAGCGCCTCTAATGGCTGCTTCCGCATGATCAACGAGCACGTCATGGATCTCTACAGCCGCGTCAGGGTTGGCACCAAGGTCGTCATCATCTGACGTTTTCGTCATCCTGCCGAAAGGGCCGGCTCAGCCGGCCCTTTTGTTTTGCCCTGTTCACGATCCGAGCGCCTTCTTGGGAAAAAACCTTCGCGGTGGTTTTTTCTCTGGCGGAATCAATCCGGCCGCGTTAAGCGATGACTCCCATGGCGCGATATGTATTCATCACAGGCGGCGTGGTTTCCTCACTTGGAAAAGGCATTGCCGCAGCGGCCCTTGGGGCTCTCCTGCAGGCGCGAGGCTATCGCGCACGCATCAAAAAACTCGATCCCTATCTCAATGTCGATCCGGGGACGATGTCGCCGTACCAGCATGGCGAGGTTTTCGTCACCGACGATGGTGCGGAAACCGATCTTGATCTTGGCCATTACGAGCGCTTCACAGGCCGCTCCGCCAACCAGCAGGACAACATCACCACCGGCCGCATCTACAAGAACATCATCGAGCGCGAGCGGCGCGGCGACTATCTCGGCGCCACCGTGCAGGTCATCCCCCACGTCACCGACGAGATCAAGAATTTCGTCCTCAACGGCAATGACGACTATGATTTCGTGCTGTGCGAGATCGGCGGCACGGTCGGCGACATCGAGGCGATGCCGTTCCTGGAGGCTATACGCCAGCTCGGCAACGACTTGCCGCGCAACAATGCCGTCTACGTGCATCTGACGCTGATGCCCTATATCCCGACGGCCGGTGAGCTGAAGACCAAGCCGACTCAGCATTCGGTCAAGGAACTGCGCGGCATCGGCATCGCGCCCGACATCCTGCTGGTCCGCGCCGACCGCGCTATCCCCAAGGAAGAGCGCAGAAAACTGTCGCTGTTCTGCAATGTGCGCGAAAGCGCCGTGATCCAGGCGCTCGACGTGCCGCATATCTACGACGTGCCGATGGCCTATCACAAGGAAGGGCTCGATTCGGAAGTCCTGGCCGCCTTCGGCATCGATCCGGCGCCGAAGCCGCGTATGGAGCCGTGGCAGGCGGTGTCCAACCGCATCCACAATCCGGAAGGCGAGGTGACCATCGCCGTTGTCGGCAAATATACCGGCCTCAAGGACGCCTACAAATCGCTGATCGAGGCGCTGTCGCATGGCGGCCTGGCCAATCACGTCAAGGTCAAGCTCGACTGGATCGAATCGGAGATCTTCGAAAAGGAGGATCCGACGCCGTGGCTGGAAAAGGTGCATGGCATCCTGGTTCCCGGCGGCTTTGGGGAGCGCGGCTCGGAAGGCAAAATCCTGGCGGCGAAGTTCGCGCGTGAGCGAAAAGTGCCGTATTTCGGCATCTGCTTCGGCATGCAGATGGCCTGCATCGAGGCGGCGCGGTCGCTGGCCGGCGTCGAGCATGCGTCTTCGACCGAGTTTGGTCCGACCGAGGAACCGGTCGTCGGCCTGATGACCGAATGGCTGAAAGGCAACATGCTGGAGAAGCGCCGCGAAACCGGCGATCTCGGCGGCACGATGCGGCTCGGCGCCTATCAGGCCGAGCTCGCCAAGGGCTCCAAGATCGCCGAGATCTACGGCGACACTCAGATTTCCGAGCGCCATCGCCACCGCTACGAGGTCAATGTCGACTACAAGGAGCGGCTTGAGGATTGCGGCCTGGTGTTCGCCGGCATGTCGCCCGACGGCGTGCTGCCGGAAACGGTCGAATACCCGGACCATCCCTGGTTCATCGGCGTGCAGTATCATCCGGAACTGAAAAGCCGGCCGCTCGACCCGCATCCGCTGTTCGCCAGTTTCATCGAGGCAGCGGTGGAGCAGAGCCGGCTGGTGTAGGCCGGTCGGCCATGCAGACCTATGTCGCGCTGCTTTACAGCATCATTC
>NZ_RZRR01000361.1:0-5222 GCF_003998555.1 Mesorhizobium sp. M7A.F.Ca.CA.002.09.1.1
ATATCGGGCAGGCTGATCGGATGCGGATGTCGAAGTGGACGACCGACCTTGGTGACGGTGCCGTTTTCCGACCAACCCTGCTCGCCGATGAGAGGGACGAAGCGCACGCCGCCGAAATCCTCCTCGCTGTAGGTTGCGGCACCTGTCCGGGTGACTTTGAGCAGGCGTTGCAAATCGGGGTCGTCGCCGACCGGAATGACGAGCCTGCCGCCGACATCGAGTTGCTCCTGAAGGGCGAGCGGTGCGCCGGGACCGCTGGCTGTCACCACGATGGCATCGAACGGCGCCGCCTGCGGCCAGCCCTTGGTGCCATCGCCTGTCCGGACCTCGATGTTTCGATAGCCGAGTTTTTCAAACCGCCGTTTCGCCGTTTCTGCCAAACCGGGATGACGCTCTATGGTGTAGACCTGTTCGACGATCCGGCTCATCACCGCGGCGGCGTAACCCGAGCCGGTGCCGATTTCGAGCACGTGGTCACCCGGTTTGACGTCCGCCATTTCGATCATGAATGCGACGATGTAGGGTTGCGATATGGTCTGGCCGTCGGCGATCGGCAGCGGCGTGTCTTCATAAGCAAATTCCTCGAAACCGGGTTCTACGAAGGCCTCGCGTGGAACTTCGCGCATCGCCTGCAGAATTTCACGGTCATGGATGCCACGCCGGCCGACGTGGATATTGACCATTCGATCACGGGCACGAGGAAGATCGAGCATTTTTTAGCTCCCTTTGGTGCAACGCTTCGAGGTTGTCCTTCGCGGTAGCTGCCTTGAACCTGGCCTTCGCGATTCCAGTTTCTAACCGCTGGAGGACTTCAAGGTTCCCGCCTATTTGCGGACAGAGCCGCTCGCTCCACCGGGATAGCGACCGGTCTCTTGGCCGCTCGGGTCGCGACACTGTCCCGGACGGCGGCAGTCGGGGGTTGCTCAAGCGCAAAGATGCCCCAGTTATCACCAGCGAACCGAAAGCTGGAGATGTCGATGAACGACAAGGCTGCCGCGACGCCGCAGGCTATCGGCCACGAACGGATCGACCTCATGGACCGTTACTGGCGCGCCGCGAATTACATCTCGGTCGGCCAGATCTATCTGCTCGACAATCCGCTGTTGCGCGAACCGTTGAAGGCCGAGCACGTCAAGCCTCGGTTGCTTGGCCATTGGGGCACGACGCCGGGCCTGAATTTTCTCTACCTGCATCTGAACCGCGTTATCCGCGAACGCGACTTCGATGTTCTGTTTATCTGCGGCCCGGGCCATGGCGGTCCCGCAATGGTCGCCAACACATGGCTCGAGGGCACCTATAGCGAGATCTATCCCGATATCGGGCAGGGCGAAGACGGCCTCAGGAAACTGTTCCGGCAGTTTTCCTTTCCCGGTGGCGTGCCAAGCCATGCCGCGCCCGAGACGCCAGGCTCCATCCATGAGGGCGGCGAATTGGGATATGCATTGGTTCATGCCTTCGGTGCGGCCTTCGACAATCCGGGTCTGGTGGTTGCCTGCGTCGTTGGTGACGGCGAAGCCGAGACCGGTCCGCTGGCGGCGGCATGGCATTCCAACAAGTTCCTGAACCCAGCGTCGGACGGCGCCGTCCTGCCGATCCTGCATCTCAACGGCTACAAGATCGCCAATCCGACGATCCTCGGCCGCATGGACGATCAGGAATTGCGAGACCTTTTCGCCGGCTATGGCTACGAACCGTTCTTCGTCGAAGGCCACGAGCCGCTTGCCATGCACCGGTCCATGGCCGCGACGCTCGACACGGTGCTCGATCGCATCCGTTCCATTCAGGAGCAGGCACGGGCTCCGGGATGGCATGGTCAACGCCCGAAATGGCCGATGATCGTGCTGCGCAGCCCCAAGGGATGGACCGGGCCGAAGGAAGTCGATGGCGAAAAAGTCGAGGGTTTCTGGCGCTCGCATCAAGTGCCGGTATCGAACGCTCGAGGGAATGAGGAGCACCGCAAGATCCTCGAAAACTGGATGCGAAGCTACGAACCGGGAGAGCTGTTCGACGAAAGCGGGCACCTGTTGCCGGAGCTTGCGGCACTTGCCCCGACAGGGACAAGGCGCATGGGCGCAAGCCCGTACGCAAATGGCGGCCTGCTGAAGCGCGATCTGATGCTTCCAGATTGGAAAAGCCTGGCCCTGGAAGTGCCGCGTCCAGGTGGCGTCATTGCCGAGGCGACGCGGATTTGCGGAAGCTATCTTCGCGAGGTGTTCCGCCTCAATGCCGAGGCGCGAAACTTCCGCCTGATGGGGCCGGACGAGACATCCTCCAACCGCCTCGACGACGTGTTCGAGGTCACCGATCGGATCTGGATGGAGCGCATCGAGCCCTATGACGTCCATCTTTCCCGTGATGGTCGCGTCATGGAAGTGCTGAGCGAGCATCTCTGCCAGGGCTGGCTTGAAGGCTATCTGCTCACCGGCCGCCATGGCCTGTTTTCATGCTATGAGGCCTTCATTCATATCGTCGATTCGATGGTCAACCAGCATGCCAAATGGCTGAAGACCTCCGGCGAGCTCGCTTGGCGCAAGCCGATCGCCTCGCTCAATTACCTTTTGACCTCGCATGTCTGGCGGCAGGATCACAATGGTTTCAGCCATCAGGATCCGGGCTTTGCCGATCTGGTCGCCAACAAGAAGGCCGACACGGTAAGGCTCTATTTCCCGCCGGACGCCAACACCCTGTTGTGGATCACCGATCATTGCCTGAGAACCTATAACCGCATCAATGTCATCACCGCCGGCAAGCAGCCGGGACCGCAATGGCTGTCCATTGAAGAAGCCGGAGCGCATTGCAAAGCTGGAGCGGGCATCTGGGAATGGGCCGGCACGGTTGCTCAGCACGAGGAGCCCGATGTGGTCATGGCCTGCGCCGGCGATGTGCCGACCCTGGAAACACTGGCCGCGACAGACATTCTGCGCTCCGCGATCCCCGACCTGAAAATCCGCGTCGTCAATGTTGTCGATCTGATGACATTGCAGTCGAACACGGAGCATCCGCACGGCCTGCCCGACGGGGACTTCGACGCGTTGTTCACGAAAACACGGCCCGTCATCTTCGCCTATCACGGCTATCCCTATCTCATTCATCGCCTGACATACCGCCGCGCCAACCATGACAACATGCATGTGCATGGCTTCCGCGAGGAGGGCACCACGACGACGCCATTCGACATGGTGGTGCTCAATGAACTCGACCGCTACCATCTCGCGCTCGCCGCCATCGAACGCGTGCCGGGACTGGCCGAAAGGGCCGAAGGGCTTGCCGGCGAACTCCACGGCAGGTTGGCGAAGCACAAGGCCTATGTGCGCGAGCACGGCGAAGACATGCCCGAAATCCAGAAATGGAGCTGGCCCGACAAAGCCGCGACAAAGGGGCGCCAATGATGCGTCGGTCGATCCTGGCGCTGAATGCCGGCTCGTCCAGCATCAAGTTTGCGCTTTACGATCTTGTCTCATCACGGGATATGCAACTCGTTTCACGCGGCACGCTGGACCTGGGCGACAAACCCACACTGCGCGCAAAAGCGGCCGACGGAACGGGGCAGTGCGATCGGCCGCTCACCGCCGACAAGCGGCATGACGCGGCCATAGGCGAGATGCTGAATTGGGTGCAGGGCGAAATTGGGGAAAGAAACCTGATCTGCGCCGGCCATCGCATCGTGCATGGCGGAAGCGAGTTCATCGAACCTGTCCGTCTGACCCCAGACATCATCGACGCCATCGACAAACTTACGCCGCTTGCTCCGCTGCATCAGCCTCGCAGTCTCGCGCCCGTCCGTGCAATAGCCGCCTTGCAACCGGACCTGCCACAGGTTGGCTGTTTCGACACCGCTTTCCACCAGACGATCGATCCGCTCGTGCGGCGCTTTGCCCTTCCGCGCCAGTATGAAGAGCAAGGCTTGCGCCGCTACGGGTTCCACGGTCTCTCCTATGAATACATCGCCGGGCGGCTCAGCGAGATATCGCCAATTTTCGCGGCGAAACACACGATCGTCGCCCATCTCGGCAATGGGGCAAGTCTTTGCGCCCTGCACGGGGGCAAAAGCATCGATACCACGATGGGTTTTTCGGCCCTGGATGGCCTCGTCATGGGCACGCGGTGCGGCGCCATCGATCCCGGCGTGCTGTTGTATTTCCTGCTGGAAAGAGGCATCGCGGCGGAAGAACTGCAGGCGATGCTCTACGAGAAGTCGGGCCTGCTCGGCGTATCCGGTATTTCCGGCGACATGAGGACGCTCGAAGCGAGCAATGATCCTCGCGCGCAAGAGGCGATGGCGCTTTTCGCCTTTCGCGCCGCGAGAGAGGCCGCGGCGCTTGCAAACACGATGGGTGGCCTTGAATGCCTGGTGTTCACCGCCGGCATCGGCGAACGGTCCGCGACCATCCGCAAGGCCATATGCGAAAAATTGACCTGGCTTGGCGTGGTGCTTGAAGATCGCGCCAACAACACCCACGCCGAGATCCTCAGTCGTCCCGAGAGCAAGGTGGAAGTACGCGTGATTGCGACCGATGAGGAAAGTGTCGTTGCACGTCACAGCCGCATGGTGATGCAAGCCTGAACGCTCGCCTCGGCATCGGAAAATCGGCTGTCGGTTCGGCCCGATGAAAGCCCGGGCAAGGGTATTCCCTGTACGAAAATTACCAAGCAAGCGGTCGGGGGAACCAACTGCCCATAGAAATATTGTGCGAGCAATCCCGGCTAACCCCGAGATCGTCGGCCGATGATCAGGCCGACAGCCTTACTTCAGGCATTGGCTGAGGAATCCATGTTTACGGACGACGTTGCGGTGAGGCGCCTGAAAATCCTGGTCGAGCAATATGTCGAGACACGCAAGAAACGCCACGATGTGATCTCTACCGCCAAGGCCGGGACCGCAATTCGAGAGGTGATGCCAAGTTGCCCGCTTTCAGGAAAGGCCTTCGATGATCTGATAGCGGCCTGCGCCATCGAGCATGGCCTCGCTGTGCTCTTCGACAATCCGGGGACATCAGGCACTGAAGTCTGAGGCTGGCGCTTCCGATGCTACCGTCGCGATGAGCAGGAGTTCAGTCGGCATGTCCAGGTACTTTTTCGACCTTCGAGATGAGAGCGGAAGCTTGCAGGAGGATCCCGAGGGCCAGGAATTTTCTGATCTCGCGAGCGCTGAGGAAAACGCGATGGCGTCGGCGAAGGAAATCCTTGCCGAAGAGCTGCTGCATGGCAGGCCGCTGCGTACC
>NZ_RZRR01000362.1:0-5216 GCF_003998555.1 Mesorhizobium sp. M7A.F.Ca.CA.002.09.1.1
AATCAAGTCTGTAGATCGAGCCTCGCCGGCGGCTGCGCCTGTCGTAAGTTGGGTTCTCCGGAGCCGGAAGGGGTATTGCGGGGAAACTTTTGGCCTTTGTTCCGCTCAAGGCGAATATGTCGGGCAGCACGTTGCAACGGTATTGGCATCCGCGCTAGGAGTTGCCCATGGGCAGGTTGCGAAGGGCAGTCAAAAGAGCCGTCTATTCCAGGGCGCTGAGATTTCTTGGCGTTCCGCCCGTGCTGTGGTCGCAGGGGATCGGACATTTCTGCGATTTCGCCGGGCCGCGCTGGTATCGCAACGCGTCAACCGCATCGACACAGAGCGAGGCATTTTTCCGCCAGCATTACAGCGGCGCACATGGCATCGTCTGGCTGCGTCTGAGCACCTTGTCCAGGGATGCGCAAACCTGTGATCTCGACACGTTCGTCAGGATCGTGTTGCCGACGATCACGGCACCGTTCACGCTGCTGACGACCGATGGCGATGCTTCGGTGCCGTCTGATCTGGCGAAGGGCACCGTCGACCAGCTTCTCGCCAACCCCTTCCTGGTCTCCTGGTACAGCCAGAATTGTGACGGCACTCACCCCAGGGTCAAGCCTTTCCCGATCGGGCTCGATCTTCACACGCCTCGGTCCTTCGCCACGCCGGAAGGGCTTGTGAAGCAACTGGAAATCATACGCGCCCGGCAGGATCATGTGGACCGCCGCCCGCCCAGACTGTTCTCTGATTTCAGCATCAGCAATGGCTCGAGACAGCGCCGGGAACTGCTTGATGTCCTGCGCGGATGTCCGCATGTCGATTTCCTGGCGAAACGCGTCTCGCAGCGCTCGATCTGGCAACTGTACTCGCAATACCCGCTTGTCCTGTCCACCGAAGGCAACGGCCTGGACTGCCATAGGACATGGGAGCTGTTCTATCTCGGCTGCATCGTCGTCACCAAGACCTCGCCGCTCGACCCGCTCTATCAGGGTCTGCCGGTCATTGTCGTCGACGACTGGCATGAGGTCAGGGACCCCGATGCGCCAAGGCGCTGGATAGAGCAGGTTAAGCATCTGACCGAGCGCGACCATGTTTGGGGACGCTTGCATCCGCAAACCTATCTCGAGCCCATTCGGCAAGAACTTCTGCACGCACTCTGACAGGGCAGCCACGAAATTGGAGTCGCGGTCGGCAGGGCCCGCAGGATCCGCGGAAATATAGAGCCGGCTAACCTCTGGATGGCACCGACGTTTGGCGGATATCCGAGATGGTCGACGAGGCTTTCGTCAAGCGCCGCATCGTCGCCGAATGTCCGATGCACCAGCTGCGGCAGGCTGCCGGAATGTCACCATCGCCTGGACCACGCCAACCAGCGGCCAGCCAGATGCTTCCATGATGAGGTGAGCCTTGTCCGCCGATAGGTGTCGCCGGCCATCTTTATGCCTAGCGCCTGCGTCGGGAAGGGATGGATGACGTCGGCCAGCGCACGCAATCCCATGCCCGATTTGATGGCCAGCGACACCGCATTGATCATCTCACCGGCATGGCTGGCGACGACCGTGGCGCCCAGGATGCGGTCGGACCCTTCCCTGACGTGGATTTTGACGAAACCCTCCTCCTCGCCGTCCATGACCGCCCGGGCGACATCGTGCATCAGCACCGTATAAGTCTTGACCGGGATGCCG
Organism: Mesorhizobium sp. M7A.F.Ca.CA.002.09.1.1; assembly: GCF_003998555.1. Lineage (NCBI taxonomy): Bacteria > Pseudomonadati > Pseudomonadota > Alphaproteobacteria > Hyphomicrobiales > Phyllobacteriaceae > Mesorhizobium > Mesorhizobium sp. M7A.F.Ca.CA.002.09.1.1. The sequence continues at coordinate 1,668 of NZ_RZRR01000362.1, forward strand.
TTCTGGCGCGCCTCCGCCGGATAGAGGCCGACATGGGCGATCTCCGGATCGGTGTAGGTGCACCACGGAATGACCAGCTCGCTCAGTTTCCTGCGTCCGAGAAACAGGGCATTGCGCACGACCATGCGAGCTGTGGCCTCGGCGGTGTGGGTGAATTTGTAGGCGAGGCAGACATCGCCCGCCGCATAGATGTGCGGATTTGTGGTGCGGAGATAATCGTCCACCTTGATACCGTCGGCATCGTATGCCACCCCGGCGTTTTCCAGGTCGAGGCCGTCGACATTGGGCGATCGGCCGATGCCGGTGATGATCTCGTCGACGGAAATCGTTGTCGTGATGTCGTCGCACACCAGGTCGGCGAGCTTCTTGCCGCCTTCCGTTCGCACCGCTACCACCTCGGTGTTGAGGCGAACCTCGACACCTTCGCGCGCCAGCGCGTCCGAAAGGATCTGGGCGGCGTCGCGTTCCTCGCCGGGCAGGAACATCGGTTCCCGTTGCGCCAGGATGACCTTGGCACCGAGCAGGCAGAAGGCCTGCGCCGCCTCGCAGCCGAGCGGTCCGCCGCCAATGACCAGAAGCCGCTTCGGGCACTCCGTGAGCTCGAACATGGTCTCGTTGCTGAGATAGCCGGCCTCGGCAAGGCCTGGAATCGTCGGCAGCCTCGGGCGCGCGCCTGTCGCGATCAGCGCCTTCCTGAAACGCAAGGTTTGTCCGGCGACCGTGACAGCGTCCGGTCCGGAAAACAGCGTTTCGCCGAAATAAAGGTCGATGCCTTCGGAAACCAGCCTATCGGCGGCATCCGCGCGGCTGATCCGCTGCCGGATCTGCCGCATCCGCGTCATGGCGCGCGGAAAGTCGACGTGAAGACGGTCCGGCATGTCGCCGCCGAAATTCTCGGCATCGCGCATGTCGGCATAAAGCCTTGCGGTGCGGATGATCGACTTGGACGGGATGCAACCGACATTGACGCAAGTTCCGCCGATCAGATTGCGCTCGATGAGCGCGACCTTTGCGCCGAGGCCGGCCGCTTCGTAGGCGGCAGTCAGCCCAGCCGGCCCGGCACCGATGACGACGAGGTTGTAGGGACCGTCCGGCTGCGGGTTCTTCCAGTGCGGCGGATGGGCGCTCGCGATCAGACTGATGTCGTTGCTGTCGACGGGGAAGGCGGTGGTCCTGGTCCGGTCACGCGACATTGCCGCCACCTGACGCCGGGCTTGCCGGCTGAGACAGCCAGCCGCCATTGAATCCGGCCTTGTGCAGGCCGCGACGGATATGCTGATTGGACCGCATCAGCTTCCAGATCAGCCCTGACCGATGGTTCTCGATCATCATCACCACGATACCCTGATCCAGCCCATAGTGGCCCTCCGACACCCAGCCGTGCCTCCCGAATTTACGCCGGTTCGCCAATGTCGGATTGAAGCCGCTCGGCAGCCGGAAATTGTCGATCACCTCGGGGTAGCGATCACCGAGATGGCGCAGCGCCGCCAGGCAGATCTCCGGCGCGAAAGGCAGTGATGCCGGATAGGACCAAGGGGCGATCGTCCCGTCATCGGGCCCGAACGGAGCGCCGCGCGCGGCATAGCCGGAAAACCGCCGGCGCTGTCGCTCCACGCTGGTGCGGAAGCCGCCCGGCCCGTCGCCCGCCGAAAGTCCCCAAAGGTTCTCTTCATAGCCGTCATAGCCGTAAGGGTTGTGGCGCGCATAGTCGCGATGCAGATAGGTCGAGCGGCGGCTGTTTTCGAAATAGTCCGAGTTCTTCTCGCGCATGAAGGCGTCGCGGATGCCGGCGAAATCGATCCAGGCATGCGAGAACTGGTGCATGAACAATGGGCCGCCATACAGCACGTCGTAGCCGTAGATGTTTTCCCACTGATAGGTCGCCGTCCAGCCCTCGTAGCTGTTATCCGAGGTTGGACTGTCAGGCGAGGCCATCGACAGCACGTAGAGGATCGTCGCTTCGTTGTAGCCCTCCCAGCCATAGTGCAGAAAGCCGCTCTTTGGCTTCCAGCCTTGCCGCAGGGTCGGGCTTGAACCTTGTGCCCACCGCCAGTCGACGCGCCGGTAGAGCGCCTCGGCCAGTTGGCGGATTTCGGCTTCCTCGTCATCGTCACCGGAGAAATAAGCGCTCGCCACCAGCATGCCTGATATCAGCAACGCCGTATCCACCATCGACAGTTCGCAGCGCCAGACGCGCAGGCCGGTCCGCATATCGAGGAAGTGGTAGTAAAAACCCTTATGGCCGGTGACGTCGTCGCTATTGCCTTGCCGGCTGGTCGAGAAGAAACGCAGCGCGGCCAGCGTCAGCTTCGCGGCGGCATCGCGCGTCATCCAGCCGCGCTCGACGCCGATCGGATAGCTGGACAGCGCGAAGCCGACGACAGCGATGCTGGCCGGCGAATTCGGCCGCGATGTGTCCGCGACCAGTCCGTTTTCGGGGTTCACGTTATCGAGGAAATAATCGAAGGCGGCGCGCTGATAGCGGTCCAGAAGCTCATCGTCGGACAGTGCGGCAGATTCGGCTCTAAGCAAAAGTAGCAAACTCCCGCCTGACGGCTGCATTCCGTGTCATGGTTCCCGCTACCTTGTCGCGACTTGTCGCTTCGAGGCGTCCAACTATACGCCCGCATGCTCCGTCCGTTGCACCGTCACGTGGAATTGAGATTCGTTCTGCCTCAGTAGGTGGCGCGGCCGCCGGAAACGTCGAACACGGCGGCCGTCGTGAACGAACACTCTTCCGAGGCGATCCAGCAGATCAGCGCCGCCACCTCGTCGACCTCGCCAAAGCGCGCCATCGGTATCTTGGACAGCATGAAGTCGATGTGCTCCTGGCTCATCTGCTTGAAGATCGCGGTGCGCACGGCCGCCGGCGTGACGCAATTGACCGTCACCCCGGTCTTGGCCAGTTCCTTGCCGAGCGACTTGGTCAGGCCGATCACCGCGGCCTTGGACGTGCTGTAGGCGGAGGCGTTGGGATTGCCTTCCTTGCCGGCGATCGAGGCGATGTTGACGATGCGGCCATAGTTGCGCTCGAGCATGTGCGGCACGAGCGCCTTGTTGCAGTAGAAGACGCCGTTGATGTTGATGTCGATGACCTTCTGCCAATCTTCCGCCGAATAGTTCCAGGTCGTCATGTTCGGCCCGGTGATCGCCGCGCTGGTGACCAGGATATCGACACCGCCAAGCGCTTCGAGCGTTGACCGGGCAGCGCGCTCCACGCCTGCGGCATCGGCAACGTCGATAGCGATGCCGTGAAGACTGGGGATGACGGCCTTGGCCTGTTCGATCTGGGCGGGATCGCGATCCCAGACCGAAACCCGTCCGCCTTCTTCGACAATCCTCTGCGCCACCGCCAGACCAATGCCCGATGCGCCACCGGTGATGACCGCCACCCGGTCGCTGAACCGTCCTGCAAAATTCATCGGCATCCGATCTCCCCCCGTCACCCGAACCCGATGGACTGACAACGCGAGCGCCATGCCATCGGCGGCGACTGTGCTGCCCCCACCAGGCAAGTTCAAGCCGGCATGCAGCCCGATCGTCTGGGCC
>NZ_RZRR01000363.1:0-5210 GCF_003998555.1 Mesorhizobium sp. M7A.F.Ca.CA.002.09.1.1
GTGCCGTACAAGGTTGCGGTCTATCACAAATGCACCGCCGCTCACGACCGCGCCGCGAGGGTGCAGAGCGCCAATTCCGTGCGCCGGCTGCCCGATGGCAGCTGGTACGCCGACAATTTCGACGGCGTCGGCTTTATCGATGGCCTCAAGGCAGGCGGACATGAGATTGCCGGCCGCCGCATCCTTCAGGTCGGCGCCGGCGGCGCCGGCGCGTCCCTGGCCTATTGTCTCGCCGAAGCCGGTGCCGAGGAAATCCGCTTGGCCGACATCGATACCGGTCGCGCCGAAAAACTGGCGGCGCTGGTCGCGCAGGTCTTCCCGAAATGCCGCATCCAGGTTGGAGAGGCCGAGCCTTCCGGCATGCATATGGCGATCAACGCCACGCCGGTCGGCATGCACGCCGGCGACCCGCTGCCGCTGGATGTGAGCCGGCTGACCCCGGACATGACGGTCGTCGACATCATCATGGAGCCCGCCGAGACCCCCCTGCTAAAGGCGGCGAAAGAGATTGGCTGCCGCATTCAGCCGGGGCGCCCGATGATGGATTTCCAGGTCCGGGCCATGTCCGAATTCTTCGACATCGAAGGCAAGGGTCGCGGCAATGGCTGAGACATTGACGGCCGTCGTCATCGGCGGCACTTCCGGCATCGGACGCGCGATAGCGCTGCGCTTCGCCGAGGACGGCTACCATCTGGTGGTCGCCGGCAGGGATGCGGCACGGGGCGATGAGGCGGTTGGCGCCTGCGCGGCGGTCGGCGCACCGCGCGCGCTGTTTGTCCAGACCGATGTCGCCGAATCCGGCTCGGTGGAAGCGCTGGCGCAGGCCGTCAGCGACGCGTTCGGTACCCCGCACGTCGTCGTCAACTGCGCCGGCATCCTGCAGAGTGGCAAGCACGTCCTCGACCAGGATCTGGACGAAGACGAGAGGATGTGGCGAGTGAACTATCGCGGCACCTTGCTGGGTTGCCAGGTGTTCGGTCGGCTGATGTCGGCTGCCGGGCGAGGCGCGATCCTGAACGTCGGCTCGCTTGCCTCCTTCGCGCCGCTGTCCCTGCCCGCCTACACGCCCGGAAAGCATGCCGTCCTGGCCTTGACCCAGATCCTGGCCGCCGAGCTCGGTCCGCACGGCGTACGCGTCAATGCGGTGGCACCCGGCTACACGCTTTCGGACGGGCTGAAAGCCAGGATCGCCAAGGGTGAGCGCAACCCCGAAGCCATCCAGGCGACCACCGCGCTGCGCCGCTTCGTCGAGCCGCGCGACGTTGCCGAGGCCGCACTGTTCCTCTGCTCCGACCGGGCCGCATCGATAACCGGCGTCACCCTGCCCGTCGACGCCGGCTGGCTCGTTCAGGCGCCCTACGCACAATATCTGCAGGGAAACCCCATCCGCCAGACGCCGGCAATCTGAGTCCATCCGGCGGAGGCCGGAAATCTGACCCATCCGGCGGAGGCCGGAAATCTGACCCATCCGGCGGAGGCCGGAAATCTGACAAGGACAATCCAATGAGTGACATCAAGCGCTTCGACTTCGACACCCGCATCCACCACGGGGTCATCCACAATGGCACCCTCTACCTCACCGGCCAGGTCGCAAAGCCGGGTCAGTCCGCAGCCGACCAGATGCGCGAGGCGCTTGGCAAGGTCGACGTCCTGCTTGCCAAGGCCGGTACGGACAAGACACGTATCCTTCACGTGCAGATGTGGCTGGACGACATCAGGGATTTCGACGAGGTCAACACGGTCTGGGACGGATGGATGCCGAAGGAGCATGCACCCGCGCGCTCTTCCGGCGAAGGACGGATGGCCAAGCCTGGAATGCTGGTCGAGCTGATCGTCACCGCGGCGGTTTGAATGGCCTTGCCGGTTCGGGCATCATCGCGAATCTGGCTAAGGGGAGACTGATGACGAAGCGCAAACCGCTTTCCACTGTCGTGGCGGAGAGTCTGTCCGAAAAGATCCGTTCCGGATCTCTGCTTCCCGGCGCGCAATTGCCGACCGAGGCGGAGCTTTGTGCCGAGTACGACGTCAGCCGGACGGTGGTGCGGGAAGCGGTGGCGCGATTGCGCTCCGAAGGGATGGTGGTGCCGCAGCAGGGCCGCGGCATGTTCGTCAGCGAAACGCCGGCGCCGCGCAATTTCTCGATACCGGACGAGGCGCTGAGGACCTTGCCGGAAACCATTGCCCTGCTCGAACTGAGATTGAGTGTGGAAGTGGAGTCCGCCGGGCTATGCGCGGAACGGCGCACCGATGCGGAGGCGAGTGGAATCCGAACCCTGATGGAACAGGTCGACGCCCAGCAAGCGGATCCCGCTGTGGTCCAGATCCACTATGACTATGATTTCCATCTGGCGATCGCCAAAGCCGCGCGCAACGAATTCATCCACGGCTTCCTGAGCTATCTCAGGCCGATGATCGTTCCACGCTTTCAACTGGGCTACGTGGTCACGCCGGCGCTCAAGGACAGCTATTACGCACGCATTCACAACGAGCACAAAACCATCGTGGATGCCATCGAAAGGCAGGACGGTCGTGCCGCTCGCCAGGCCATGCGCAAGCATCTGCACAACAGCCTCGGGCGTGTGCGCGCTTTGGCACGGGCTTCGGGCGTCGCGGCGACAGAGGCAGAGCAGCAGGCGGCTGCGGCCTCGCTCTTTACCGATATGAAGAGGCCTGTTTCGACCGGCGGATAGGCCCCGGCTTCGATCACCCAGGCATTCGCACTCACCCAGATTAGCCACCGCATTGCGAAAGCCATGTTTTGGCTCCGCCAGCTGACCTGAACCGTTTCCCGCAGGTTGAGAACATCGTTTTCCCGTCGTTTCCTTCGGTTTTCAGCCTCGGCGCCGAGGTCACCACCTGTCCAGGTTTCGGGCGGGAGAAGAGAATTCGAAAGTTTATCTTTCCTTTTTGCTGGTTTTCTTGGTTTCGCGGCATCGGCCCAGGCCGCAGACTGAATCAGGCAATCAGGGAAGCCAACGTGACGACAGCCTTCATCACAGGTGCAACAAGCGGCATAGGGCGGGCCATGACGATCGCACTGAGCGACGCCGGCTACGATGTCTATGCGGTCGGGCGCAGCCAGGCCGCGCTCAAGGCGTTGCAGGCCGAGCGATCCGGCATCGTGCCCATCGCCGTCGACGTGACCGATCGCGAGGCGCTGGAAGCTGTTCTGGCGGATCTGACCATCGACGTGCTGATCAATAATGCCGGGATCATGCCACCGTTGGGCAATTTCGCCGACATGAAAATCTCCGACATCGACACCACGCTGGAGGTCAACCTCAGCGCGGCAATCCTGCTTACCCGCCTCGTCGTTCCGCAGATGCGCGAGCGGCAGGCTGGCCACATCCTGTTCACCGGCTCCACCGCGGGCCACGCGGCATATTCCAACATTGCCGTCTATTCGGCCACCAAGGCGGCGATATCAGGCTTTGCCGCCGCGTTGCGCGCCGACCTCTCCCCATCAGGCGTCCGTGTCACCGAGATCGTCGCCGGCCGTGTCGAGACGCAGCTCTACCAGGACATCCTCGACGCAAAGGCGCGCGCGGCCATGTACGCCAGCAAAGTGGTGCAGCCGGATGACGTGGCCGGAATGGTGGTCGCGGTACTCGGCCTGCCCGCATGGGCCGACGTTACCCGTTTCGACATCATGCCGACATGGCCAACCTCGCCAAGCGGCGCCAAGTAAGGAAAAACTGGAATGAAGGATCTTTCCGTTCTGATCGTAGGCGGCGGCGCTGGCCTCGGCGCGCTTTTGGCCAGGATGGCTGTAGAGGCCGGGGCTGCAAAGATCGGCATCATCGACATCAACCAGGACGCCGCCGAAGCCGCTCTCGCACCGGCAAAGGCCAACGGCCTGCCGACCGCGGCCGCCCTGTGCGACATCCAGGTCGGCCCTCAGTGCCACGCCGCCTTCGACGCCATCGTTTCGAAGCTCGGGCGTATCGACACGCTGATCAATTGCGCCGCGATCTACCCTCGCCGCCCGCTCCTCGAGATCAGCGACGCCGATTGGGATGCCTCCAATGGCATCAACATCAAGGGCACTTATCATATGATGGTGGCAGCCGTTCGCCACATGCAATCGCAGGAGCCGAAGAGCCATGTGCGTGGCCGGATCGTCAACCTGACCTCTGTCGATGCCTTCAAGGCGCATCCGCAGAACGCCCACTATGCGGCAACCAAGGCCGCCGTGGTCAGCCTGACGCGCTCCTTTGCCCATGACGTCGCAAAACACGGGATCCTGGTCAATTCGGTGGCCCCCGCAGGCATGGCCACGGAGCGGGCCAAGGCCCTCGGCTTCCTCGAGGAACTGGCCAAGGCGAGCCCGCTGGGTCGTGGCGCCGAGCCTGCGGAGATTGCCGAGTGGGTTCTCATGACCGGCGGCCCCAAGAATACCTACATGACCGGAGAAAACGTAATTGTTTCAGGTGGTTATATATACGCCTGAGCTATTTTCGCGCGCCGGCGGCGCTGAATTGTCCAACAGGAACGCAAGCGAAAGGAGGTGGAATAGACGATGACCGGCAAGCTTCGCCTTCCCTCGCTGAATGCGCTTCGCGTCTTCCACGCCGTCGCGCAGCACAAGAGCTTCCGGCAGGCGGCGGATGAATTGCTGGTCACGCCGCAGGCCGTCGGACAGCAGATCAAGCTACTGGAGGACACGCTTCAGGTGACACTGTTCGAACGCAAGGGGCGGTCGGTCGAATTGACCGAGTCTGCCATCCTTCTCTCGCACTATGTCAAAGCTGGGTTCGACGAATTTTCCGAAGGTGTTCGCCGCGTCACCAAGTCGAATTACCGGGACCGCATCAACCTGAATGCGAGCCCCTATTTCGCGACCCACTATTTGCTGCCTCGCCTATCTCTGTTCCGGGAGATATTGCCCGGTGCGGATCTGCGCCTGACGACGATGGTCGATCTGCCCGATTTCGGACGCGACGACATCGATATGACCGTCCAGTGGGGCTACGGCAATTGGCCGGACTACGAGACCATACTGCTGGTGCCTGATCCGAAGGTCATCTGCTGCACTCCGGCCATCGGCGAGAGCATCAAGTCGGCGCAGGACCTGACGTTGTTCACGTTGCTGGACACCGTCAAGTCGAAGCGCCTTTGGCCAGACATTTTACGCCACCTTGCCATCGAGCAGACGGACGGCAACCAAAGCATCAGCTTCGACGATGCCGCGACCATGCGCCGTGCAACCC
>NZ_RZRR01000364.1:0-5202 GCF_003998555.1 Mesorhizobium sp. M7A.F.Ca.CA.002.09.1.1
GCTCAGGCGCTGGCGAGCGCGCTTTGCTTTTCGGACGATGCCGCGGAGCGGCGCTTGCCGAAGGCGCGCAGGAAGGTACGCACGCCATTGGTCGCAGATTGCAGCACCTCGTCCTCGCGCGGCGAGCCGCCAAGCATGAACGTGGTCTGCAGTTCGGCATTGACGAGGCCAAGGAACTGGCGTGCCGCCACGTCCGGGTCCTCGATCGTGAGATAGCCGCCATAGGCGAGGCGGGCGAAGCGGGCGGCGATTGCCGGCCATGTCCTGCCCGGTCCCTGTTCGCGCCATTCGGCAAACAGTTCGGGATAGCGCTCGCCTTCGGTCTGGATCAGCTTGCGCAGGAATTTTCCATCGCGGTTGCAGATGCAATTCTGATTCAAACGCACCGCAAAGCCGATCAGGTCGGCTTCGAGATCCCCCGGCTGATCGGGGAAGGTGGCAATGGTGGCGAAGATGCCGGCATTGCAACGTTCGGTCAGATCACGGACCACAGCGACGAACAGTTTTTCCTTGTCGCCGTGATGGTTGTAGATGGTCTGGCGCGAGACGCCGGCTTCGGCGGCGATCAGGTCGATATTGGCGCCGGCGAAACCTTCGCGGCAAAACACGGTGGCGGCGGAGTCGACGATCGACAGGCGCTTGGCCTCATGACCGCGTGGCGGGAAAATGTCAGGAGAAACGTGCAGCTTCATAAAAAACTATATAGAGGTGATTGACGATTTAGACAAGAGTGTCTAAATTTGTGGACACAAGATTAAGAGATTTCGCATGAGAGAGACGAACAGAACTCGCTCTCGATGTGTCGGAATCTCACGGGATGGAACGTCCTAGGTTAGACGCCGCCTGGCGGCGGCAACCAGATTTGAAAGAAGCCTCTATCATGAGTCCCAAATTCCTCCGCATCGCGGTCGTGCTCGGCTTGTTGTCCGCCATCGGCCCGTTCGCCATCGACATGTATCTGCCCGCGCTGCCGTCGATCGGCGCCGATCTGCATGCCGGCACCGCTGCCGTGCAGATGAGCCTGTTGATCTTCTTCCTGTCGATGGGCTTTGGCCAGATCGTCGTCGGGCCGATCTCCGACATGGTCGGCCGCAAGCTGCCGCTCTACGGCGGCCTTGCGCTGTTCATGGTCGGCGGCATCGGTTCGGCAATGGCGCCGACCATCGAATGGCTGATCGCTTTCCGCTTCCTGCAGGGGCTTGGCGCCAGCGCCGGCATGGCCGTTCCGCGCGCCATCGTGCGCGACCTGCATACCGGCAATGAGGCTGCCAAGCTGATGTCCTTGCTGATGCTGGTATTTTCGGTGTCGCCGATCCTGGCGCCGCTGACCGGCAGCGTGATCATCGAGAATTTCGGCTGGCGTGCCGTGTTCTGGACGGTGACGGGCGCGGCTCTGCTGGCCACCATCCTTCTGGCGACCTCGCTCAAGGAGACGCGGCCGGTGGAAGATCGCGCCGGGTCCTCCTTCGGCACCGCGCTGTCGGCCTACCGCTTCCTGATGGGCGACCGTAACTTCCTCGGCCTCACGGCGATTGCCGGCTTCGGCATTGCCAGCTTCTTCGTCTATCTGTCGAGCTCGTCGTTCATCCTGATCGACCATTACGGCCTGTCGCCTTCGGTCTACAGCGTGTTCTTCTCGATCAACGCGGTCGCCTTCATCGGCATGTCGCAGATGACGGGGCTGCTGGCCGAGCGCTTCGGCCTGAGGCGCGTGGTGCGCGTTGCGGTGACCGGCTATGCCACGACGATGGTGGTGCTGTTCGCGGTGATGGCGACGGGCATCGACCGGCTCGACGTGATGGCGGCGCTGCTGTTCGTCGGCTACGGCTTCCTTGGTCTGGTCATTCCGACCACGTCGGTGCTGGCCATGGAAGAGCATGGCCAGATTGCCGGCACGGCGTCAGCGCTGATGGGCACGCTGCATTTCGCCATCGGCGCACTGGCCATGGGTGTTGCCGGCGTGTTCTTCGACGGTACGCCGCTGCCGATGGTGGCCGGCATCACGCTCTGCGCGGTGATTTCCTTCACGCTGGCCAAGGTCACGCTCGGCCGCTCTCGCGAGGCCGTCGAGGCGCCGGCCGAGTAGTAGACTTTCGATGAGAACGAAGGGGCCGGCTCATGCCGGCCTCTTTGCCATTGGGCGCGGACAGTTCCGTCCGAAAGGCGTTGACGACGCCCGGTTTCGGCTGTAGCAGCGATGGTCATGATGATCGCAACGGCTCTCGTGGTGGTAGGAAAGCGCATGGGCAGGATGGTGTAACCATCCGGCGATAGCCACCCATGCGCGGTAAACAGGCTCCTGACGGGGCCTTTTTTTATGCCCGAAATCCGGGCGATGCCCCGTCAATCATCCTCATCACGCAATACACCACGGATCAGAACCATGACGGGCGAGAACCCTATTCAAACCGCGAGCAAGCGCATGACAGGCGCGGAGATCGTTCTCCATGCACTCAGAGACAATGGCGTAGAGCATGTCTTCGGCTATCCTGGCGCCGCCTTGCTGCCGATCTACGACGAGATATTCCAACAGGATGACATCAAGCATATCCTCGTGCGCCATGAGCAAGGTGCGGGCCATGCCGCCGAAGGCTATGCACGGTCTACGGGCAAGGTCGGCGTCATGCTCGTCACATCCGGTCCAGGCACGACAAATGCGGTAACGCCACTGCAGGATGCGCTTATGGATTCGGTGCCGATCGTCTGCCTGACAGGACAGGTGCCGACAACGCTGATCGGCTCCGATGCCTTTCAGGAATGCGACACGGTCGGCATTACGCGGCCCTGCACCAAGCACAATTCGTTGGTCAAGGACGTCAACGAACTGGCGTCAACGATCCACAGGGCTTTTCACATCGCCAAGTCCGGACGACCGGGACCTGTCCTCGTCGACATGCCAAAGGACGTCCTGTTTGCCACCGGCGTGTACACGCCGCCCTCGGATGCTGCTGCACTGAAGAGCTGTCGGCCGACGGTGGAGAGCGACATCAACGAGATCGGCAAGGCGATAGAGTTGATGGCCAATGCCCGTCGTCCAGTCATTTATACCGGCGGTGGCATCGTCAATTCCGGCATGGAGGCATCGAGACTGCTGCGGGAGCTTGTCGAACTGACTGATTTCCCGATCACCTCGACCCTCATGGGGCTTGGCGCATATCCGGCATCCGGCAAGAACTGGCTGAAAATGGTCGGCCTGCACGGATCGTACGAAGCGAACATGGCCATGCATGAGTGCGACGTTATGCTCTGCATCGGCGCCCGCTTTGACGATCGCGTGACTTCGCGCGTGGAGGCTTTTTCACCGAGCTCAAGGAAGATCCATGTCGATATCGATCCGTCCTCGATCAACAAGACCGTCCGTGCCGACGTCGGCATTCAGGGCGATGCCGGCAAGGTGGTGGACAGCCTGGTTCGCTCATGGCGTGCGCTGCCGCAAAACCCTGACAGAAGACGCCTCGACGAATGGTGGAAACAGATCGCGCGCTGGCGCGGGCGCAACTCCTTCTCTTACGAAATGAGCAACGAGGTGATCATGCCGCAATACGCGGTCGAGCGTCTCTACGCGCTGACGAAGGATCGCGACACCTACATTACGACCGAAGTTGGCCAGCATCAGATGTGGGCGGCCCAGTTCTACGGTTTCGAAAAGCCGCGTCGCTGGATGACGTCGGGCGGCCTTGGTACGATGGGCTATGGCTTGCCGGCGGCATTGGGCGTGCAGATCGCGCACCCGGAAAGCCTTGTCATCGATATTGCCGGCGACGCATCTGTCCAGATGACGATGAAAGAGATGTCGGCGGCGGTTCAGTACAATGCGCCTATCAAGATATTCATCTTGAACAACTCTTACATGGGCATGGTTCGCCAGTGGCAGCAAATGCTTCACGGAAACCGCCTGGCGCATTCCTATTCCGAAACTTTGCCCGATTTCGTCAAACTGGCTGAAGCGTTCGGTGCGGTCGGCATACGTTGTGAGAAGCCGGCCGACCTCGATGATGCGATTCAGGAAATGATCGATGTAAACCGGCCGGTGCTCTTCGACTGCCGTGTTGCCGAACTCGCCAATTGCCTTCCGATGATCCGGACGGGCAGAGCCCATAATGAGATGCTCTTGCCCGGCGAGACCTTCGCCAGTGCAACCGATGAGATCGGCCAGGGACTGGTATAGACCCCAGAGCGGGATGCATTCGAATTGAATAGTGCATCCCGCTCGATTGCGTCCGACTTCAAGGCTACACCCCGGTTTGCGCCAGCACGAAGCGCAGCCGCGCCTCGACGGGGGCCAGCGGCAACGGAACCATCTCATAGCCCAGTTCCGTATAGACGCCGACCAGCGCATGGTGGGTACGCTCGGCCTCGTCGAGCGTATGCCTGCGCTCTTTGTCCTGCGCGAAGATCTCCGGCCAAAGCGGGGCGACGAAGACGCGCCGATGATAGCGGAAGCGCTCTGCGGCAGCGTGGGCGTGTTCGGGTATCGGCAGGCCGCTCAGGCTGAGATAGCCGAGCGTGTCCGGAACGCCTCGATCGAAAAAAACAGGACGCCCGGTCTGTTCTAGCGCAATTTGATACGAGCGCATCTCCCATGACAGCATCAACTCGGCAAACAGGGCGCGATCGTGCCAGGGCAAAGCGGGTCCGCCAATGGCGGACTGGTCGCGGATAATACCACGCCCGGCTTCGACCGAGGCGGCAAAGCCTGCCCGGCGCAGGGCTTCGATCAAGGTGGTCTTGCCGGAGCCGGGACCGCCGGTCAGCACAAAAAAGCGATCGGAATCGTTTTGCATGTTTTGTCCATGGAGAGGGAGCACGCGGCAGGGCGCGTTCGCGGCGGAACTGCCGTCGCGCATGCTGGATATCCGAGGAGGGGAGAAGTGGAGGTTTCTGTTGCCAGGTACCTCCGAACCCCGCCTAGAAGTGCGAACCTCTAGGGCTTGATTTGAAGCTATCGCACCGCTTACGCGGCGAGACGTGCTTCCGCATAGTTGTCATTTGCAACTACAGGTTTAGCCCGATGACGGTGGTACCATGCCGGGCAAAAGTACGATCTTTACACCTTCGTCGATCCTATTTCGCCCCCAGCAAAAACCGCTCTGTCGTCAACAGCGGCTTTTGGTGGAGGCGCCGGGTACCGCCCCCGGGTCCGAACGGCTTATTTCATCGCCCATTTATCGCCATAGTCGGTCAAGCCGACAAACCGAATAT
>NZ_RZRR01000365.1:0-5199 GCF_003998555.1 Mesorhizobium sp. M7A.F.Ca.CA.002.09.1.1
GTTGATACGAAGGCTCATGGTACATCTCCCCTGTAAACGGAACCCGTCGGCAGCGAGGAACGACAAGCGGCAACCCATGCTGCCATCGAACTGCCCCGCCCGGGCATCGTTGCATCTTAGCGCAAAAATCGTGACTGCAAGACAATATGAAACTCTTGTCGGTGGCAGGCGAGCATTTTTATGCTGCCGAATGCTCGGCACGCGGATGAGAGCCTGTTGGGCTGGACAGGAGAGATCCTGCCTCAGCTCTTGTTGACCGCCATTGTCACAGTCAGGTCTTCCATGCGCTGTGCCAGCGCGCTGAGCGCGTTGGTCAGCACGCTATCGCTCTTGTCGGCCTTGGTCAGAGCCTCGTCGCGGGTCTTGCGCAAGGTCAGCACTTCGCTTTCCATGCCCTTGACGCGTTTCTGCAACTCCGAGAGTTCATCCATCACCATGATGCCGGCCATCACGGTCAGCCGCTGATCGCCAATCTCGCCGAACGAGTCCTTCAGGTGTGAAACATAGCGGTCGAAACGTTCGGCAAGATCGATCAGATGCTCTTCCTGGCCCTCGTCGCAGGCCATGCGATACTGCTTGCCGTCGATTGAAACCGTGACCTGTGCCATCGGGCCAGCTCCTATCTGTCCAACACGGCGCGGATGGTTTCCATGGCGGTCACCAAACGTCGCGAGACTTCCTTGTTGGCATCTTCCAGCCGTTCGGCGCGCGCTTCGGAATTGTCGAGTTCCTGCGCCAGCCGCGAGCGATCGGCGTTCATCCGCTGCACCTCGGCCTCGGCTTCGGAGTAGTCGCGTTCATGCTCGAGCTTGGCCGCGACGGCGTTTTCCAGCCCCTCGATGGCCTTGCCCAGCCTCGCGATGACTTCCTTGAGTGTGGCTTCCCCGGTCATGGCCTTCGTCCTGTGCCCTGCCCATCACCGAATCGTTCACGTTCAGAACGCGTTATCCCTGAAACATTAGGCACCGGGTGAAGGCAACGTCAACAAAGCTCTCGCGACTGTCCCCCGCTAACGCTAATGTAGGTCCGCCGCCGGCATCACAAGACCGGCAAATGTGCACCCGATTTGTTGACTAAAAGCCCGCGCCTGCTATGTGTCGCGCACCCTTTTCAAGGGCTCTCCCAAGCCCCCAAACCCCCACTTCTGGAGGAACCATGACGTCGCGTGAACAACATGACCGGATGGCCAATGCGATCCGCTTTCTCTCCATGGACGCCGTCGAGAAGGCAAACTCCGGCCATCCCGGCCTGCCCATGGGCTGCGCCGACATCGCCACGGTGCTGTTCACGAAGTTCCTGAAATATGATCCGAAGGCCCCCCATTGGCCCGACCGGGATCGCTTCATCCTGTCGGCCGGCCACGGTTCGATGCTGCTCTATTCGCTGCTGCACCTGACCGGCTACGAGGACATGACGATCGACCAGATCAAGCATTTCCGCCAGTTGGGCTCGAAGACCGCCGGCCATCCCGAATACGGCCATGCCACCGGCATAGAGACGACCACCGGCCCGCTCGGCCAGGGTCTCGCCAATTCGGTCGGCTTCGCGCTCGGCGAGCGCATCATGAACGCAGCCTTCGGCAACGACCTCGTCGACCATTACACCTACGTACTGGCCGGTGACGGCTGCCTGATGGAAGGTGTTTCCCAGGAAGCCATCGCGCTTGCCGGCCATCTCAAGCTCAACAAGCTGATCGTCTTCTGGGACAACAACAACATCTCGATCGACGGCCCGGTCTCGCTTGCCGACAACACCGACCAGGTCGCCCGCTTCCAGGCCTCGGGCTGGAACGCCAGCCACATCGACGGCACCGATCCGGAAGCCATCGCCTATGCCATCGAAGCCGCTCGTCACTCCGACAAGCCGACGATGATCGCCTGCAAGACGACCATCGGCTTCGGCGCTCCAACCAAGGCCGGCACCAACAAGGCGCACGGTTCGCCGCTCGGCGCCGACGAGATCGCCGGTGCGCGCAAATTCTTCAACTGGGACTCGCCGCCCTTCGAGATTCCGGCCGACATCCTTGACGCATGGCCCGCCGCCGGTAAAACCGGCGCCAAGCCGCGCACCGACTGGGAGGGACGTCTGGCCAAGGCCGAGCCCAAGTTGAAGGCCGAGTTCGAACGCCGCCTCGCCGGCAAGCTGCCGTCGAATTTCGACGCCGTCATCGCCGACTACAAGAAGAAGCTGTCGGCCGACAAGCCGAAGGTCGCCACCCGCAAATCCTCGGAAATGGCGCTGGAGGTCATCAACGGCGCCGTGCCGGAAACCATAAGCGGCTCCGCCGACCTGACCGGCTCCAACAACACCAAGACCAGCCAGACCAAGAACATTACGCCCGACGATTACGGCCAGCGTTATGTCCACTACGGCATTCGCGAACATGGCATGGCGGCCGCCATCAATGGCTTGACGCTGCATGGCGGCCTCATCGCCTATGGCGGCACCTTCCTGTGCTTCTCCGATTATGCCCGCCCGTCAATGCGTCTGGCTTCGCTGATGGGCATCCGCTCGATCTTCGTCATGACCCATGATTCCATCGGTCTGGGCGAAGACGGCCCGACCCACCAGCCGGTCGAGCATCTGGCGGCATTGCGCGCGATCCCCAACCACAATGTCTTCCGCCCGGCCGACGCGGTCGAAACCGCGGAATGCTGGCAGATCGCCCTGGAGTCGGAAAAGACGCCGTCGACCTTGGCGCTGACCCGCCAGAACCTGCCGACGGTGCGCACCGAATTCACGGCCAAGAACCTCAGCAGCCAGGGAGCCTATGAGCTGGCCGCCGCCAGCGGCGAGGCGGCGATAACGATCTTCGCCACCGGCTCCGAGGTCGAGATCGCACTTGGCGCGCGCGAGCTGTTGGAAAAGCACGGCCATCCGACCCGCGTCGTCTCGGTTCCCTGCTTCGAACTGTTCGACCAGCAGAGCGACGACTACCGCAAGAAGACGATCGGCAATGCGCCGATCAAGATGGCGATCGAAGCCGGCATCCGCCAGGGATGGGATCATCTGATCGGCTCAGACGGCATCTTCGTCGGCATGACCCGCTTCGGCGCGTCGGGCACGATCGAGCAACTCTATCCGCATTTCGGCATTACCGCCGAGGCCGCGGCCAAGGCGGCGGAAGCCCGCCTGCACGCCAAGTAAGATTCTGGGCCAGTTCGGCGAAACCGCGAAAACGGCTTCGCCGGGCTGGCTCAACTTAATCGATTTAAATCCACGCCAGTGCGGCTGGATTCTTTCTGCTTCCGCCGCTATGAAACTGCAGACCCCTCGTCCGCCCTCCAACTCCCAGGGAGAGAATTATGACCGTCAGAGTTGCCATCAACGGATTTGGCCGCATCGGCCGCAACATCCTGCGCGCTATCCATGAATCCGGCCGCAAGGACATCGACGTCGTCGCCGTCAACGACCTCGGCCCAGTCGAGACCAATGCGCACCTCTTGCGCTATGACAGCGTGCACGGCCGCTTCCCGCATGAAGTCTCGGTATCCGGCGACCAGATCACCGTCGGCAAGGAGACGTTCAAGGTCACCGCGATCAAGGATCCGACGCAGTTGCCGTGGAAGGAACTCGGCATCGACATCGCGCTCGAATGCACCGGCATCTTCACCGCCCGCGACAAGGCAGCGGCACACCTGACCGCCGGCGCCAAGCGCGTCATCGTTTCGGCCCCTGCCGAAGGCGCCGACCTCACCGTGGTCTACGGCATCAACCACGACCAGTTGACCAAGGATCATATCGTCATCTCGAATGCCTCGTGCACCACCAACTGCCTGGCGCCGCTGGCAGCCGTGCTGCACGAAACGGTCGGCATCGAAAAAGGCATGATGACGACGATCCACTCCTACACCGGCGACCAGCCGACGCTGGACACCATGCACAAGGATCTCTACCGCGCCCGCGCCGCGGCGCTGTCGCAGATCCCGACCTCGACCGGTGCCGCCAAGGCGATCGGCTTGGTGCTGCCCGACCTCAAGGGCAAGCTCGACGGCATCTCGATCCGCGTGCCGACCCCGAACGTCTCGGTCGTCGATTTCAAGTTCATCGCCAAGCGGTCGACCACGGTGCAGGAGATCAACGAAGCGGTGATCGCCGCCTCCAACGGCAAGCTCAAGGGCATTCTCGGCGTCACCCATCACCCGAACGTGTCGATCGACTTCAACCACGATCCGCGCTCCTCGATCATGGCGCTCGACCAGACCAAGGTGATGGACGGCAATTTCGTATCGGTGCTCTCCTGGTACGACAATGAATGGGGTTTCTCCAACCGCATGGGCGACACATCGGTCGCCTTCGGCAAGACCATCGCCTGATCACAAAGCCCTCTTTTCGAGACTTGGAACGCCCGGCTTTGCCCGGGCGTTTTTCATGAGCGCAGCTTGCGCCTTCCCAAATTGTGTCCCGGGCGCCAAAACATCCGAAAATCAGCGGCATAGACCAAAAAGCCACCCTGCCGCCTTGCACTGGTCACGTCTTCGCCCCACTCTCTCGCAAAGCAGGAGACAGACAAATTTGAGGGGCTGATTTCAGGATGGAGCATGCGATCTATCTCGTCACGCTGGTCGGCACAGCGCTTGTCGTCGCCGCCGCGTTTTCGAGCCTGATCGCCTTCCGCTTCGGCGCCCCTCTTCTGCTCCTGTTCCTCTGCATTGGCCTCGCCACCGGCACCGACGGTCTCGGCATCCAGTTCGACAATGCCCGCATCGCCTATTTTGCCGGCTCACTGGCGCTGGCCGTCATCCTGTTCGATTCCGGCTTCGGCACGCCGCTCAACGCCTTGCGGCAGGCAGCCGGCCCGGCGTTGTCGCTGGCGACCTTCGGCGTAATTCTGACCACCGGCCTGTTCGGCGCCGCCGCCCACTATCTGCTCGACCTCACCTGGCTGGAATCCTTCCTGCTCGGCGCCGCCGTCGCCTCCACCGATGCGGCCGCCGTGTTCTTCCTGCTGCGTGCCGGCGAGATCAATCTGCGCGAACGCGTGCGCTCGACGCTCGAGGTGGAATCCGGCACCAATGACCCCATCGCCATCTTCCTGACCATCACGCTGGTCGAGATCATCGCCGCTCATGCCAATCCCGAGACCAACGTCCTGGTCACCAGCCTTTTCCTCGGCTTCCTCCTCAACATGGGCCTTGGCGCTGTCGTCGGCGTGCTCGGCGGCCTCGCCATCGTGCGTCTCGTCGACCGGCTCAATCT
>NZ_RZRR01000366.1:0-5190 GCF_003998555.1 Mesorhizobium sp. M7A.F.Ca.CA.002.09.1.1
GAAGGCATCCGCGTCAATGCGGTGCGGCCGGGCATCATCGACACGGACATCCACGCCTCCGGCGGGCAGCCGGACCGGGTGGAGCGGTTCCGCGATCTGCTGCCGATGAAAAGAGCCGGTACAGTGGATGAAGTCGCGGGCGCGGTTCTCTATCTTCTCTCCGACGCCGCGTCCTATACGACGGGCGCGATCCTGAATGTAAGCGGCGGCCGCTGAGCGCTCTCAAGCAGATCGAGCATGATGTTATCCGAAAACCGCGTCACACTTTTCGGCATCATGCTCAAAACAGAAGGACAGTATCATGGCTTATGACGTCGTTATCATCGGATCGGGACCCGGCGGCTATGTCTGCGCCATCAAGGCGGCGCAGCTCGGGCTCAGGGTTGCGGTGGTCGAGAAGAACGCGACCTTCGGCGGCACCTGCCTGAACATCGGCTGCATCCCGTCCAAGGCGCTGCTCCATGCCTCCGAGATGTTCGCCGAGGCCGGCCACTCCTTCGACACGCTCGGCGTCGAGACATCGGCGCCGAAATTGAACCTGAAGAAGATGATGGCGCACAAGGATGCGACGGTGTCGTCGAACGTCAACGGCGTCGCCTTCCTGTTCAAGAAGAACAAGATCGATAGTTTCCGCGGCACCGGCAAGGTGCTCGCCGCCGGTAAAGTGTCGGTCACCTCCGAGGACGGCAAGGTCGAGGAGATCGAGACGAAGAACATCGTCATCGCCACCGGCTCGGATGTCGCCGGCATTCCCGGCGTCAAGGTCGACATCGACGAGAAGGTGATCGTGTCGTCGACCGGCGCGCTGTCGCTGGATAAGGTTCCCGGCCATCTGGTGGTGGTCGGCGGCGGTGTCATCGGGCTCGAGCTCGGCTCGGTGTGGGCGCGGCTCGGCGCCAAGGTCACCGTGGTCGAATTCCTCGACACCATCCTGGGCGGCATGGACGGCGAGGTCTCCAAGCAATTCCAGCGGTTGCTGGGCAAACAGGGCTTCGAGTTCAAGCTCGGCGCCAAGGTCACCGGCGTCGCCAAGGCCAAGAAGGGTGCGACCATCACCTTCGAGCCGGTCAAGGGCGGCGCCGCCGAGACCATCGAGGCCGATGCCGTGCTGATCGCCACCGGCCGCCGCGCCTATGCCGACAGCCTCGGGCTCGGGGAAGCCGGCGTCGAGGTCGACGAGCGCGGCCGGGTCAAGACCGATGGCCATCTCAAGACCAATATCCCGGGCATCTATGCCATCGGCGATGTCATCGCCGGGCCGATGCTGGCGCACAAGGCCGAGGATGAGGGCGTGGCGGTAGCGGAAACCATTGCCGGTCAGGCCGGCCACGTGAACTATGACGTCATTCCGAGCGTCGTCTACACCAGCCCGGAAATCGCCTCGGTCGGCAAGACCGAGGAAGAATTGAAGAAGGCCGGCATCGACTACAAGATCGGAAAGTTCCCGTTCAGCGCCAATGGCCGGGCGCGCGCCATGCTGCACACGGACGGTTTTGTGAAGATCCTCGCCGACAAGCAAAGCGACCGCGTGCTCGGCGTCCATATCGTCGGCTTCGGCGCCGGCGAGATGATCCACGAGGCGGCGGTGCTGATGGAGTTCGGCGGTTCGTCGGAGGATCTCGCCCGCACCTGCCATGCGCACCCGACGATGTCGGAGGCGATCAAGGAGGCGGCGCTGGCGACGTTCTTCAAGCCGATCCACATCTAAGGCCCTTTCATAAACTCTACTCCGGCGGCCATCTGGCGAGGTTTTCTCCGCTTTCACAGCGCCGCGCGTCCCTCCTGGACGCTCAAAGGATGCTGTGACCCTTTTTGATTGGCGCATGATCCTCTCCGAAAAAATCGGACTGATCTTCGGGGTCATGCGCTGCTCACGGACCCAATGTCCGCTGCGCTCCGGTTCTCGAAAACCACACCAGCTGACTCACCGGAGCGAGTTTCTGGAAAGGCCTTTCTGGCGGCCCCTACAAAACAAAACGGCCCGCTTTTCAGCGGGCCGTTCGTAACTGATATCGAGCCAATCACTGGGCCGGTGCAGGTGCCGGCGCAGGGGCTGGTGCCGGCGCAGGAGCCGGTGCGGGCGCGGGTGCCGGGGCAGGCGCCGGTTCTGCAGGTGCCGGAGCAGGCGCGGGCGCAGGTTCAGCCGGCTTCATCGGTTCCGCCGGTGCAGGCGCTGGGGCCGGTGTGCTGGCCGCCGGCGGCTCGGCGGGTGCCGGGTGCTCACCACTTCTTCCGAAAACATAATACGCGACAACCGCCAGAATAACGACGACCAGTGCAATCAGCCAACCGCTACCACCGCCGCCGCCACTTGGCCTTGGTGCGTTGGTGGACGAATTGAACGGGTCGTTTGGATTCGGTGTGTTCGCCATAAAAGTGTCCTCCGTGGATGAAAAATATCAATCAACACCATACAACGCGCAATCATTGAACTGGTTTCACGCTAGGGTTGGAAAACGCCAAAAACAAGGACAATCCTGCCCTTCCGCAGCCGGAGTGGCGTCGTTTCGCCACGCAGCGCGCCAAGTTTGCGTCTGTTAAGGTCGAATCAGAGGGTTTTGCCGTGACGAATCCGTCAGCTCAGCTTGTCCCGAATCACTGCGATGCTCTCGCCAGAGCCCAGTTCGCAGACCGCTATGTGCTGGTCACTGAAGGCCTTTCCTTAACCGCATTCGGCGCGGCCGAACGCGCTCTGGGGCGAACGCCGCCCTGGGTCGGCAGGCTCATGGCGCTGCGCAATCTTGCCGTCAGGCCGTTCCGGCTGAAGACGGGCTTGGAAACTGCGGTGTTGCCGTCGGGCCGGATCGGGATATTTCCGCTCATCAGCCAGTTTCCCGGCAAGGTTGTGCTTGGCCTCGACGACCGACATCTCGATTTCCGTGTTCTGGTCGAAGTCAGGGATCTTGGCAGCGGCCGGCAAGAGGTGGCCGCGACGACGATCGTCAAGACGCACAATTGGCTCGGGCGCGCCTATCTCGCGATCATCATGCCGTTTCACCGGATGGTCGTCCCGGCGATGCTGGCCCAGATCCTGGCGAAGTAAGCTGAAGTCACTAAAGTCCGACAGGCGTGACGGTGTAACCGGCCTTGCGGAAATCCTCGACCAGGCCTTCGGGGCCGGGAAGGTGGAGGGCGCCGACCGCCATGAAGACGTTGCCCCTGGCAAGGATCGGTTCGGCATGCTCGACCATCACCTTGTTGCGGCTGGTGATCATGGTTTCCTCGAACGCCGCATAGCCCGCGGGGTCGTCCGTGCCCTCCGGCATGGCCACGCGAAACAGCGGCCAGAACATTCCGGTGTCGCCGCGCTGGTAGAGCACGATCATGGTTTCGTTGATGTCGTTGATCTTATCGCCGAGCTTCAGCGTGTCGACGAGGCCCTTCATGTGAAACGCCAGCGGCAGCGAGGCCATGGCGCGCAGCTGGCTTTCAGCCGTCTCCAATCCTTCCACCGGCTTGCCGGAAGCCTTCGCACCTTGCGCCAGTCTGACATCGAGCACCGGGGCGCCGCCTGACTGGCGGGCCAGCTCGCAGGCCGGCAGTGCCATCATGGCCGAGAGCATCCACGGCTTCATCTTGGCAACCGTTGCCGGAGGAATGCCGCGTGCGTCGAGCGCGGCGTTCATGGCCGCCGCATCGTCGGGCGACAGCAGCGACGCCAGCGTCGTCGAATCAGTGAACATCATCAGGTCCGGCTCTTTGAGCATCGCGACCATCATCTTCTGCTTGTCGAGCACGTCCGTGGTTTCGATGATGATGGTGCCGGCGGCGTCATAGGCTTTCTGCGCTTCGGGAGGCAGCGTGGTGACGCGCGGGTCGGTCATATGCATGGTGCCGAACAGGAAGGACGGCTTCTCGCCGGGCTTTTCCAGCTTCCATAACAGGCCCTTGCCGTTCGGCGTCGCGGCGGCTTCCGCTTCGATCTTGCGGTAGCTCGCCGGATCGTTCTTCTGCAGGGCCGACAGCATGTCGGCACCGGTGCAGGTCGGGACTTCGGCATGCGCCTTGCCGGCCGCGAACAGCAGCACGGCGAGGAACGACAGGAAGAACAGAACATTGAGCGCGACGAGCAGCTTCAGCGACACGGAAGCAGCACGGTCGGCGATGGCTATGACGCGTTTCATGAGCCTCTTCTAGGACTGAAAAGCGGCAAAACGGTTAACCTGTGCTGAGAAATTGTCTTGGACTGGCTATCGCGCTCAACTGACGTCGATGGGGCTCATGCTTCAACGATTAGCGGAAACGCCCATTTCTTCGTCATCCCAGGGTCTCCGCGACGGAGCTTCGCTCCTGCTTCGCCCAGGGATGACGACGTTGGGGAGGCTTTCGGCCAAATGGTGAACGTTACTGGCGTTCACGCCCTGGGATGCGCCTGCTCATAAATCTCGAGCAGCCTCGCGGTGTCGACGCCGGTGTAGATTTGCGTCGTCGACAGGCTGGCGTGGCCGAGCAGTTCCTGGATGGTGCGCAAATCACCGCCGCGGCCGAGCAGATGCGTGGCGAAGGAATGGCGCAGTGCATGCGGCGTCGCGGTATCGGGCAGGTTGAGCGCCGAGCGCAGCTTGGCCATGTCGCGCTGGACGATGGCCGGGTTGAGCGGGCCGCCGCGGGCGCCGCGAAACAACAGGCCCTTGGGGTCGAGATGGTAGGGGCAGAGCCGGCGATATTCGGCGATTGCCCTGAGCGCCACCGGCAGCACCGGCACCAGGCGCGTCTTGCCGCCCTTGCCGGCAACGCGCAGCACCGTGTCGGCCGCCGACGCCAGATCGGCGCCGGTCAGGCCGAGCGCCTCGGAAATGCGCAGGCCAGAGCCGTAGAGCAGCGTCAGCACGGCGGCGTTGCGGGCTGCGATCCAGGGTTCCTCCGCCAGTTGGCCTTCGATGGAAACGATATGCTTGGCATCGCTCGCCGTCAGCGGCTTGGGCAGCGATTTGGGCTGGCGCGGCGCGCGCAGTGCCGCCGCACCGGCCGCATTGGCGAGGCCGCGCCGCTCGAGGAAACGCAGCAGCGAACGAATGCCGGCGAGACCCCGGCCCAGCGTGCGGGCGCCGGCGCCGGCATTGCGGCGGGCGGCAAGGAAGCCGCGCAAATCCGCCGGGCGCAGATCGGCGATGTCCGAAATGCCGGGCGAGCCGCCGCAATGGCCGGTGAGGAAATGCAGGAACTGACGCGTGTCGCGCTCATAGGCTT
>NZ_RZRR01000367.1:0-5169 GCF_003998555.1 Mesorhizobium sp. M7A.F.Ca.CA.002.09.1.1
CACGTACTTCAGTACGCTCCGCTCCGGTTCTCGGAAACCACCGTTTTCGACTCAGCCTGACCTGAATCTCAACACGTGCTGGGCGTGAACGCGTTTAGGCAAGAAATCAGCGGGGCGAAAAATGCCAATTGTACGCGGCAAGGACATCGAAGTCCTGTTTTCTGCATCGGCGATCGCGCGGCGCAATCTCGAACTCGCCAAGGAGATTGCCGGACACGACTACCATGACCTCCTGGTGATCTCGGTGCTGAAGGGGTCGTTCATCTTCGCCGCAGATCTCATCCGCGCCATGCACGATGTCGGCCTGTCGCCGGAGGTCGAATTCATCTTCATCTCCAGCTATGGCGCCGGCACCAGCAGCGGCGAGGTGAGGGTGCTGCGCGACATCGACAATGAGGTCGCTGGCCGCGACGTGCTGCTGATCGACGACATTCTCGAATCGGGCAAGACGCTGAGCTTCACCCGCGAGCTGATGCTGTCGCGGGGCGCCAAGAGCTGTTCGATCGCCGTGCTGCTCGACAAGCGCATGCGCCGCCAGACCGAACTCAATGCCGATTATGTCGGCTTCGACTGCCCCGACTATTTCGTCGTCGGCTACGGCATGGATGTAGCCCATGCCTTTCGCGAGTTGCCCTTTGTCGGTGTCGTCAAAGGGGATGCCTGAGCGGCAGCAAAAAGGTTTGCTGATCCTCAGCGCTTTCAGGAAAAGTCAACTTTTGGCGGCCAAATATGCCGGCCATGGCAAAGCTTCTGATCGTCGAGGACGATGAGTCCGTCCGCACCCTGGCCGCCCGCGCGCTTGAACGCGCCGGGCACACAATCGATATCGCGGCGGATGGCGCGCAGGGGCTTGCGCTGATCCAGGCCGCGCGTGGCGGCTATGATCTCGTCGTCTCCGATATCCGCATGCCGGAGATGGACGGCATCGAGATGGCGATAGCGGCGGCGACATTGTTTCCCGCCATCAAGATCGTGCTGATGACCGGCTATGCCGACCAGCGCGAGCGCGCCGAGGAATTGAACGGCATCATCCTCGATGTCGTGCAGAAGCCTTTCACGCTGGCTGAAATCCGCTCGCGCGTCGAACGGGCGCTGATCTGCTTCGCCTGATCAGGCTGGGTCGGCGGCAGCGAGCACAGGTGGAGTACTCTTGCGCCGTTCGGTGCTGAGCGCCAGCAGGCCGGCGCCGATGATCAAGGCGGCACCGATCACGGTCGTCGACCGCGGCACCTCGGCGAAGAACAGGAAACCCCACAGCGGCGACCACAGGATGCCGGTATATTCGAAGGTGGCAACGCGGTTGGCCGGCGCCATCCGGTAAGCCTGCGACAGCAGGATCATGCCGGCGGAGGCGACGAAGCCGCAGGCGGCCATCTTTAGAAAATCCGGCAGCGTCGGCCAAAGCCATGGCCGTACCAGGAATTCCAAGCTGGGGTGGACGGCGTGGGTTATGCCGGCAAGGTGAAACGCGCCGGCAACCACGGCGGCGCCAACCAGATAGGCGCCGTTCTGATAGAAGGCCATCACGGTGGACGATTCGGTGTCGCCGATCTTGCGGGCCATCAGCTGCGAAAAACCATAGAGCGCCGCCGAGCCCAGCGACAGCAGCGCTGCCCAGTCGAACAGCCCTGCGCCGGGGCGCAGCATCACGAGGACGCCGAACAAGCCGATCAGCACGGTTGCCAGTGTCTGCCAGGAGACGCGCTCGCCAAGGTAGGGCCCGGCGAGCACCATGATGAACAGCGGCGCCATGAAATAAAGCGCCACCGCATCGGCAAGCGGCAAGGCGGCGATGGCCAGGTAGTACATCGTATAGGAGGTGAACTGGATGAAGGCGCGCACCGTCAGCATGCCGAATCGCTTCGACAGGATCGCCCGCAAGCCAACATCAGCATGGACCAGAACGATGAGGATCGGCAGAGCGACGATCGAGCGGATCGCCATCACCTCGGTCACTGGATAACCGCTCGACACGGCTTTGACGAGCGGATCCTGCAGCGAAAAGACCAGCACGCCGAGGCACAGGCTCAGGATGCCGCCCACCATCCGATTTTGCATCTGCATCCAGGCTCCTGCGCGTACGATCCGAAGCTGCCGCCTGCGGGGTAAAAAGAACCCGCCACCGTTTCGGGCAGCGGGCACGAGTGAGGACTCTTGATTGGTCCGCGGCTGATTTCGCAGCCGCATATCCAATGGGTGAGGCGACTATCATCCGCCGTTTGACATGTTGCAAACGAATTGGAATGATGCCAGCAATCAAATTCTCTTATGGCGGATTTCATGCGGCCGACCCTCGACAGCGACCTCCTGCGCACCTTCGTGGCGATTGCCGAGACCGGCAATTTCACCAAGGCGGCGGAGCAGGCCGGCCGCACCCAATCCGCGGTGTCGATGCAGATGAAGAAGCTCGAAGATCTGATCGGCGCCAGCCTGTTCGAGCGCGGTTCGCGCGGCGTCGCGTTGACGCGGCGCGGCGGCGAACTCATCGTCAACGCCCGCCGCATCGTCTCGCTGCTCGACGAGACGTCGGCATCGATGGCGGCAGCGCCGCTTGGCGGGCCGGTGCGCATCGGCATTCCGGAGGAATATGGCCACGCCATCCTATCGCGCGCGCTCGGCGCTTTCTCGAAGCGTCATACGCAGGTCGAGGTCACCGTGCGCTATGCCCATTCCGGGGCACAGATGGCGGCGCTCGCTGCCGGCGAGCTCGATCTGTGCGTGGTGTTCGAATGGCAGGATCCCGCCGGCGGCGAAGTGCTGATGCACGACCCGACCGTGTGGGTGACATCGTCCCTGCATCACATGCATGAGGAACAGCCGGTGCCGATCGCGCTCTACAACCGGGCCGGCTGGTGCAAGGACTTCGCCATCAAATCGTTGGAGCAGCGCGATCTTGCCTATCGTGTCGCCTATACCAGCGACACCACCGGCGGCCTCAAGCTCGCCGTCACCTCCGGACTGGCGATCGCGCCGATCTCGCGCAGCAACATTCCGGACGGCTGTCGTGAACTGACCACGGCGGACGGATTCGGCGCCATCGATTCCTCGAACGTGGTGATGCACCGCAACCCGAACGCGTCAGGCGAGGCGATCGACGGCATGCAGGATGCGATCCGCGAAGCCTTCGTCAACAGGCTCAGTCAGCCGGCGGCATCCTCGTAGAAATGCAGCCTGTTGCCGAACGGATCGGCGACCGATACCTCGCGGGTCTTCCAAGGCGTCTCTTCCACGCCTGGCCTGGCGAAGCGGTAGTTTTTGCCGGTCAGCTCGCCATGAAGAGCCGTGATGTCCTCGACCTCGATGCGCAGGGCGATGCCGGGTGCACCGTCGCCATGATGTTCGCTGAGATGCAGGACGCAGCCGTCGCGGCCGATCGCCATGTAGAGCGGCGCGTCGTCGGCGAAGCGATGTTCCCACTGCACCTTGAAGTCGAGGAAGCCGACATAGAATTCACGCGCCTTGGCAATGTCGAAGATGCGCAGGATGGGTGTGACGGCGCCAAGTCTGGGCATGGTGGTGCAACCGTGCGAGAGGGTTTTCAGGTGGGATGGACGGGGGCGGCAATCCCCTTGTTTTTTCGCAATTCCGGACGGAAAACCGCTTCACACATTTCCTGGAATTGCTCTATTTCAGCTCGAGCAGCCGTTCCAGATAGCTGCGTTCGATGTCAGGGCTGAGCGCATTGCCGAGCCGCTTGCGGATCGCTTCCAGAATCTGGCGGGCGCGCTGGACGTCGATCTCGTCGGGCACCTTCACCGAATCGCCGAAATCGGGACCCTGGCTGGCGCGCGGCCGGCCGAGCGGATCGCGATCGGCGTTCTGCTGGCGGCCGCCTTCCTCGCCGCCACCCTGGTCGCCCTGCATGGCCTGCATCTGCTTCATCATGTCCTTGGCGCCCTTGCGCAGCGCTTCCAGCGCCCGGCCCTGATGGCCGACGGCCGCATCGCCTTCGCCCTCGCCGAGTGCCTGTTCGGCATTGCCCATGGACTTGCCGGCCTCGCCAAATCCTTCATTGGGCTCCATACCCATGCCTTCGAGGCCCTTCTTCAGCTGTTCGAGGTCGCTCTGCAACTGGCCCTGGCCCTGCTGCAGCTGTTTCAGCGCATCGGCGAATTCCTGGGGCGTCATCGGCTTTTGCCGGGCGAGCGGATCGCGGTCTTCGCCGACGCCGGGTCTGTCCTCGTCCTGGCCGCCTTCGCCGAGCTGCTCGTCACGGTTCTGCCCGCGCTGGCGCTCGCCGCGCTGCATCTGATCCATGCGGAAGGTGTCGTTCATCATCTCCTGCTGACGGCGCAGGATCTCGCCCAACTTGTCCATCTGCTGGCGCATCTCGCTGTCCTGCTGGCCGCCTTGCTGCTGACGGCCGGCCTGCAGATTGTTCATCATGTCCTGCAGTTGCGACAGCAATTGCTGGGCCTTGTCGCGATCACCGGACTTCGCCAGGTTCTCGATCTGGTCCATCATGCGATCGATGTCGCTCTGGCGCAGTTCCTGGCCATTCTGCTGCATCTGCGGGGCGTTGGGATTTTGCTTGGCGCGCTCCGCGAATTCCTGCAGGAACTGGTTCATCGCCTCGCGCAGTTCCTTCATCGCCTTTTCGATTTCAGCGTCGCTGGCGCCATTCTTGATGGCGTCCTGCAGCGCCTGTTGCGCCTGGCGCAGCCGCTTTTCGGCGGCCGAAAGATTGCCTTCCTCGATGCCGAGCGCGATTTCCCAGAGATAGGAGACCTCGCTGCGCAATTGATCGTCGCTGTCGGCCATCTTCAGCCGGGTGCGGGCGCTCATGATGGCGAGGTAGTGGGACATGTTGTCGAAGGTGTCTTCCGGCCGCAGCGTGATGGCGTCCATCAGGTCGAGCACGCGCGGCTTGGCGTTGGCGTCGAGCGCCAGCAGGCGGCGCTGTTCGATCACGGCGCGTGCCAGCGGATTGGCGAAAGGCCGCTCCGGCATCAGCAGCGTCTTGGTTTCGCTCGATGCGGTGTGCCCGGCATCGTCGGTGGCGACCAGCGTCAGCTTGATGCTGCTGCCGGCCCAGACATGCTCGGTC
Organism: Mesorhizobium sp. M7A.F.Ca.CA.002.09.1.1; assembly: GCF_003998555.1. Lineage (NCBI taxonomy): Bacteria > Pseudomonadati > Pseudomonadota > Alphaproteobacteria > Hyphomicrobiales > Phyllobacteriaceae > Mesorhizobium > Mesorhizobium sp. M7A.F.Ca.CA.002.09.1.1. Next base: position 5,048 of record NZ_RZRR01000367.1, read on the forward strand.
AGGTCCTTCGAGGTCCTGGCGGCGTTCGACTTGCCGCCGCGGCGCGGCAGCGTCAGCGGCATTTCAGGTGCACCGTACAGTGGACGCGCATTCGGCGCCTGCGGATCGGCAAGCGCGAGCAC
>NZ_RZRR01000368.1:0-5168 GCF_003998555.1 Mesorhizobium sp. M7A.F.Ca.CA.002.09.1.1
GCTGAGCACTTTGGGGCGACACGAACTATATGTGCGGAGCGGCTGGAACCGCCGCGACCTGACCAGATGGCCAGTCAAACCGGCAACTAGCCTTCAGGCGAGTACCTCTGAACGCGCTGTCGAGCGATATCTGGGGCATGGATGAACCCAGGAGACCAATATGAGCGATTTCAATCTGAGTGCGTTTTCGCAAGCCATCGCCGATCTCGCCGCCCAGGCGGCAGCGGCAACGGCTGGCTTCGCCACGCATCATCACCGCACGGCAAGCGCCTTCCACTGGCGTGACGGTTATTTCGTCACCGCCGAGGAGGCTGTCGAGGCCGGCGAGGAGATCGAACTGACGCTGGCCTCGGGTGAGGCGGTGAAGGCAGAACTGGTCGGCCGCGATCCGTCGACTGGCGTTGCCCTGCTGAAGCCGGCTACGGCCATCAACGCCGTGCCGTTGGCCAGGGCTGACGCGGTGCGGCCAGGCAACATTGCCATCGCCATCGGCAATAGCAACGGGTCGGCTCTGGCCGTTTCGGGCTCGGTAGGCGAAGTCGGTCCGGCCTGGCGCTCGATGCGCGGCGGCACCATCGACCGGCGCATCAATCTGGCCGTCGGTGCCGGCGGCCGTTTCGAGGGCGGCCCGGTTCTCGACGCCAAGGGTGCGCTGATCGGCATGCTGCTGTTCGGGCCGCGCCACCGGGCGCTGGTCATGCCTTACGAGACGATCGAGCGGGCGGTTGCGACGCTGCGCGAAAAGGGCCATGTCGCGCGCGGTTATCTCGGCGCCGGCCTGCATCCGGTACGCGACCGCGACGCGCATGGCGCGATGGTGATGAGCCTCGATGACGATGGTCCCGCCAAGGCCGCCGGTCTCTCTCTCGGCGATATCATCGTGGCGTGGAACGGTGAGGCGGTGCATGGCCCGCGCGACCTGATCCGCAGGCTCGGACCAGACAGTGCGGGCGCTTCGGTGACGCTCGGCGTGGTGCGCGGCGGCGAACAGCGCGATGTCGGGCTGACCATCGGCGAAAAGCCGCTTTCCTGAGAGGAGTGATGGACACGCTCACCAGCGACCGGATCATGCATGACGGTGCCGTCTCGCGGCGGCTGGTGGTGCTGATTGCGCTTGGCGATGCGTCGCGCGCCGAGCGCTTGGCGGCCTCGCTGGCCGCGAGCGATGACCTGCTGCCGGTGGTGGCCGGCAGGGCTGACGTCGCCATCGTTGACGACAGCAGCGGCGGTGCCGTGCCGGCCGCCATTCCCCGGGTTCTGCTATCGGGACGCGCTGGCGAACGGCCCGCGGGCGAGGTGTTGGCCGTCCTCCAAACGGGCGCGGACGATTTGTTGATCGCTGCGGCGGCGCGGCTGGCGGCGGCCGGCTATCGGGTATCGGGCGAGCGCAGAACCGGACGCCATGAGGATTTCCATACTGGCGATGGCGAGCCGTTCGAAGATGAAGCCTCCGACGAGCATGCCGTCCGTCCTTCGCTGTCGCCGCGCGAGGCGGAAGTGCTGGCGCTGCTGGCCGAGGGCGCACCCAACAAGGTGATCGCGCGGCGGCTGAACATTTCCGTGCACACCGCGAAGTTCCATGTCGCCGCAATCCTGATCAAGCTCGGTGCCGCCAACCGCACCGACGCGATTGCCACTGCGATGCGGCAGGGGCTGGTGCTGGTTTAGTCATAAACCCTACGCTGCGTAACGCGGTGTCCGGCGTGTCGGGTCTTGCGCTGTGGTCGCCCGCCGCGCAAAGCTTCGCGTCTGACGTGTTGCAAGGGAGGCGCAAGGAAATGTCGCTCAAGGGAAAGACGCTGTTCATCTCCGGCGGATCGCGCGGCATCGGGCTGGCGATCGCGCTGCGCGCGGCGCGCGACGGCGCCAATGTGACGATCGCGGCCAAAACCGCCGAACCGCATCCGAAGCTGCCCGGCACAATCTATAGCGCGGCAGAAGAGATCGAGCAGGCCGGCGGCAAGGCGCTGCCCGTGCTGTGCGACATCCGTGAAGAGGCACAGGTGGCCGAGGCGGTCGCCAGGACCGTGGAAAAGTTCGGCGGCATCGATATCTGCGTCAACAATGCCAGCGCCATCCAGCTCACCGGCACGCTGGAAACCGACATGAAGCGCTACGACCTGATGCATCAGATCAACACGCGCGGCACCTTCCTGGTGTCCAAAATGTGCATTCCGCACCTGAAGTTGGCCAGCAATCCTCACATCCTGAATCTGGCACCGCCGCTCGACATGAAGGCCAAGTGGTTCAAGAACCATGTCGCCTACACGATGGCCAAGTTCGGCATGTCGATGTGCACGCTGGGCATGAGCGCCGAGTTCGCCAAGGACGGCATCGCCGTCAATTCACTGTGGCCGATTTCGACCATCGACACGGCAGCCGTGCGCAATCTGCTGGGCGGCGCGACGGTGGCGGCAATGAGCCGTTTGCCCGACATCATGGCCGATGCTGCGCATGCCATCTTTATGCGGCCGGCGCGCGAAGCGACTGGCAACTTCTACATCGACGAAGAGGTGCTGCGCGCCGAGGGCGTCAGCGATTTCTCGATCTATGCGCCTGATGCGACCGGGCCGCTGGCCGGCGACTTTTTTGTCCCCGACGAGGTGTTTGCCCGCACGGACAGCAAGATCAGGAATATTTACTAGAGCTCTTTGTTTTGACGCGACGGGCGTCGAGCCAAGCCCTTCGCCACCCGCAGGGAAAGCCCTGCTCGAACAAGGCGGTAGGGCATCGTTCCTGCGGGATTGATTCAACGTCCGGCGGGCGCAGGCTCACGCCTCGTCCTTCTTGCCTTTGCTCAGGCCCATCAGCCGGTCGATATAGGCGAGCATGAGCGCCGAGACGACGAAGGCGAGATGGATGATGGTCAGCCACATCAACTGGTCGGTCGTGTAGGACGATGAGTTCAAGAACACCTGCAAGAGGTGGATCGACGAGATGGCGACGATGGTCGAGGCAACCTTGACCTTCAGCGAACCGACATCGATGGTGCCCAGCCAGTGCACACCGCCGTCCTGGTCGTCGAAGCGGCTGACGAAATTCTCGTAGCCCGAGATGATGACCATCACCACCAGCGAGGCAACCAGCGCGGCATCGATCAAGCCGAGCATCTTCAGGATGGTGTCGGTGTCACCGAGCGTGAACGCCAGGCTAATGAACTCATAGAGCTTCTTGCCGAAGGACAGCGCATAGACGGCCAATGCCAGGGCCAGGCCTATATAGAAAACGACGAGCAGCCAGCGTGAAGCGAGAATGATCGATTCGATGGCGAGTTCGAGACGCTTCATGGGATGATTCCGGCGGGTTGATCTCTCAGACAATGGCCGTATTCGACGAGGCCGCCACCGTTTGCAAGACAAAAAACCCCGCCGAACAAAGTCCGGCGGGGCTCAATGCGTCCCGCTGGAGTCGGGACGGGGCAGGGAACGCCCAGCACCGAATCTGGGGTGGCTGCGCTCGCGATTCAATGAGCCGTGTCTAACGCCCGTACAATTCTTGTTGAACCCCGCACATCCATCCACCCCCGGCTGTGCCGGGGGTGGATGCTTCTCTTGCCGATTCCACAAACCGGGTCATGATTTTGAAATCATGACCTAATTGTTGCTGGCGACCGGTGCCACCAGCGAGGTGATGCGGCGGATGGCGACGCGGCGGTTCTCGCGGTTGGGCGCCGCCGTGTTGACCTTCAGATACTCCTCGCCATAGCCCTGTGTCGTCAGGTTTTCCGGCGGGATGCCGAAGGCATTGGTCAGAGCCTCCGCCACCGCTTCCGCACGGCGATCGGAAAGAGCGAGGTTAGCCTCCGGTGTGCCGACCGCGTCGGTGTGACCTTCGATCAGGAAGGTCTCGGCCGGGTTCTTCTTCAACAGCTTCTCCATGGCCGTCGCTACGCCCTCGAGCTTCTGCACCTCGGTGTCGGAGATGGAGGCCGAACCGAATTCGAAGTTGAGCGTGTCGAGATCGACGCGACGTGCGATGTCGCGCACGCGGGCCGAACGCTTGACCTCGTCGATCGAATAGAGGCGCTGGACCTTCTCGACCGGGGGCTGTTCGAGGAACTCGTAGTAGTCATCGGGGCTCTCGACGTCCTCGGAATCGAGAATGTATTCCCGGCGCGGGATGGTCAGCCGCATCGGCGGCAGGTCGTCGCCGGGATCACGCCAGTCGCTGTCATCTTGATAGTGCCGCTCGTCGACATAGCTCAGCACATATTCGCGTCCATCCGGCGCGATGCGCGAACGCTGGATAACGTCGCCATAGCGGTTGCGGATGGTGACGATCCGGACACCGTTGTCACGCTCGACGATTTCCCGGGTGCGATCGCCCGACAGATCCTCATAGTAGACTTCTTTGGCACCGCGGGTGACGCGCGGGGCGTCATTGCTCTGGACAAATGTCTGGTTGTTGAACTGTAGGATGACGCGATCGCCGAGTTTCCTGACGACGTCGACGCCTTTCGGACGCCGACGATCGCGGGCGATCTCATCGGGCGCACGCTCTACGCGCGTGCCCTTCTCCTCGGTCACCGGGACGATCTTCTCGGGCTTGATCTCCTGCTGTGCGGCCCTGTCGTCGGTGGGCGGCGGACCCTGGTCGACGGGAGCAGCCACCGGCTTGCGGCCCTGATCGCCACCTTGCTGGGCATTTTGCCCGCCATTCTGCTGCTCGCCATCCTGCTGAGCATTCTTGTCGCCACGTTTGCGGCCGCCGCCCCTGCGCTCGACGTCCTTCTGGCTGTCCAGGATGGGAGCGGCGTTTGGATCGGCCGGTGCTTCGCCTTGCACCGGGTTTTCGCCCTGTGCCGGTGCTGCCGTCTGACCATTGGCCGGTTGTTCGCCGGTGGTGGGTTGTTCGGCCGTCGCCGGCTGCTCGCCAACAGGTTTCCTGCCGTGCTTCTTCGTCGTGTCCTGGGGCTGCTCGCCTTGGGCCGCCGGCTGCTCGCCGGCAGGGGCCGTCGCCTCTCCAGCGGGAGCTTCCTTCGGCGTCGGGGCGACTTCAGGTTGGGCTTGCTGATCCTGCCTGTTCTTCTTGCGCGGCTGGGCCTGCTCGCCGGGCTGATTGTCGTTGGCCGGCGCGACCTGTTCGGCCGGCGTCTGCTCGGTCTGCTGCTGCTGATCACGCTTCTTCTTGCGCGGCAGCCGTTGTCCTGCGGGCGCTGCCTGTTTGGC
>NZ_RZRR01000369.1:0-5143 GCF_003998555.1 Mesorhizobium sp. M7A.F.Ca.CA.002.09.1.1
GCTTGGGGCGGGTGATGATGGCGCGGGCGATCGACAGGCGCTGGCGCTGGCCGCCGGAAAATTCATGGGGGTATTTGTCCATGTCGCTGATGCCGAGGCCGACTTCGTGCAGGGCATGCGCCACCATCTCGCGGCACTCGGCGCGCGTCGGCTTTTTCTCCAGCACATGCAGGGGTTCGGCAACCAGCTTTTTCACCTTCTGGCGCGGGTCGAAGGAGCCATAGGGATCTTGAAAAACGACCTGCATATCGCGTCGCGCCGGCTTCAGCTCGGCTTCGCTCTTGCCGGTTATGGTCCCGCCGCGGAACCGGATCGAGCCCGATGTCGGCCGATCCAGCGCCAGGATCATGCGGGCGAGCGTCGACTTGCCGCAGCCGGAGCGACCAACCAGTGCCACTGACTGACTCGGCGCCATCGACAGCGAGACGTCGTCGACGGCGCGGATACCAGGCGCGCGCTTGAACAGCGAAGTGCGCCGGCCGGGATAGTCGCGGGTCACGCCCTCGACCTGAAGCAAAGGGCGGCCCGTCTCGATGCCATGCGGCCTGGCGCGCGCCGGCACATGCATCGAGGCCTGCGCCAACTGGCGCGTGTAGGGGTGGAGCTGTTCGGATAGCGTGCGTGCGGTGTCGCCGGCTTCCATCACCTCGCCGCGGCGCAGGATGGTGATGCGGTCAGCCATCTCGGTCACCACGGCGAGGTCATGCGAGATCAGGAGCAGGCCCATGCGGCTCTCCGCGACGAGGTCGCGCAAAAGGTCGAGGATTTGTGCCTGCAGCACCACGTCGAGCGCCGTCGTCGGTTCGTCGGCGATCAGCAGCTTCGGCTTCAGCGCGCAGGCGATGGCGATGACGACGCGCTGGCGCTGGCCGCCCGACAGTTCGTGCGGATAGCGCGACAGCGGGAATTTCGCTTCGGGCAAGCCGACACGGTCGAGCATTTTTCGCGCCCGGTCTTCGGCCTCGGCGCGGCTGGCCCTGGTGTGCCAGCGTATGCCTTCGGCAACCTGCTCGCCGATGGTCTTGACCGGATTGAGCGCGGTCATCGGCTCCTGGAACACCATGCCGATGTCGTCGCCGCGCAGCGCACACATCTGGTCCTCGGTTGCTGCCAGGATGTCGATGCCGTCGAATGTGACACGTCCGCTGGCGCGCGCGGCATGGGGCAGAAGCTGCATCACCGTCAGCGCGGTCATCGATTTGCCGGAACCGGATTCGCCGACCAGCCCCATCACCTCACCGGGCGCGACGGAAAGCTCCACACCCTTGAGGATCTGCGTGTCGCCGATGGTCAGCGACAGGTTCTCGATGTCGAGCAGGCTCATCGCTGCCGCCGCGATTTCGGATCGAGGATGTCGGCGATGCCGTCGCCCAGGAGGTTCAGCCCCAGCACGGCGACAACGATCGCCATGCCCGGAAAGATCGCCATCCATGGCGCCACCACCATGCGGGTCTGCGCGTCGAACAGCATGCGGCCCCAGCTCGGCATTGGCGGTTGCGCACCCAGGCCCAGATAGGAAAGCCCGGCCTCGGCCAGGATGCCCAGCGCGAACTGGATGGTGCCTTGCACCAGAAGCAGCGTGGCGATATTGGGCAGCACATGTTCGATTGTGATCTGCGTGCTGCTCTTGCCGGCGGCGCGTGCGGCGAGAATGAACTCGCGCGGCCAGATCGCCAGCGCGCCGGCCCGGGCGACGCGCGCAAAGACCGGGATGTTGAAGATGCCGATGGCGATGATGGCGTTGACGGCGCCCGGTCCGAAGATGGCGGTGATCATGATCGCCGACAGCAAAGCCGGGAAGGCGAAGACGAGGTCGTTCAGCCGCATCAGCGCCTCGTCGACGGGGCCGCCGCGTGCCGCGGCAAAGGCGCCGAGCGGCACGCCGACCCCCATGCCGATGCCGACCGCGACCAGCGCCACGGCAATCGAATTGCGGGCGCCGACCATGACCATCGACAGGATGTCGCGGCCGAAATGGTCGGTGCCGAACCAGTGCGCCAGCGAGGGCGCTTGCGTCTTATCCGATATCACCAGTTTCGTGACGTCATAGGGCGTCCAGGCATAGGAGACGACAGCCATTGCCAGGATCAGCAGGGTGATGACGAAACCGGCAACGAAGGCGGTATTCCCGAACGCCTTGCTCAGGATGCTGCCGAACGTCTCTTCTGATATGTCGATGTGCAGTGTCATTGCCGGCTTCTCAGGCGCGGATCGACGACCGCATAGGAAAGGTCGACCAGCAGATTGACGGCGATGACGGCGGCGACCAGCAGCATGACGACGCTTTCGACGACGATCAGGTCGCGCTGGGTGATGGCCTGGAACACCAGCCTGCCGAGGCCGGGCAGATAGAAAACATTCTCGATGATGATGGTGCCGGCAAGCAGGAAGGCGAACTGCAGGCCCAGAATGGTCAGCACCGGAATCATGGCGTTGCGCAGCGCGTGCCGCCACAGCACAGCTCGGTAGGGCAGACCCTTGGCGCGGGCGGTACGAATATAGTCCTCGTTCAGCACCTCGATCAGCGCCGAGCGGGTGACGCGCGCCAGAATCGCGGCTTGCGGCAAGGCAAGCGCCAACGCCGGCAGCAGCAGCGACTTCAAGGCTGGCCAGACGCCGGCACTCCAGCCGGGAAAGCCGCCAGCAGGAACCAGCCGCAGCCAGACGGCGAAGACATAGATCAGCATCAGCGCGAACCAGAAATTGGGCACGGCGACGCCAAGCTGTGCGGCGCCCATGGAAATCGTATCACCGGCCCGTCCACGCCGGCTGGCGGAAAACAGGCCGACGGGAATCGCGATGAGGGTGGAGAGCGCAAGCGCAATCAGCGCCAGCGGCAGCGAGACGGCCAGCCGCTCGCGAACCAGACCGATGACCGGCACCGAATAGGTGTAGGAGCGGCCGAAATCGAGGCTGAGCAGGCCGCCCGCCCAGTGCAGATAGCGCCAAGCCAGCGGCGCGTTGAGGCCCATCTGGTTGCGCAGCAACTCGACCTGGTCGGCACTGGCATTCAGGCCCAGCATTAGCCGCGCCGGATCGCCGGGCAGGACCTCCAGGACGGCGAACACCACCATGGAAGCCAGCACCAGCGTGGCGATGGCGATGGCGAGGCGTTTTAGGAGGTAGGCGGTCATGGAAGGTGGGGGATCATTCGCTCCACTTCACCTTGGTCAAATCATTGGCCTGGATCGGGGCGTTTTCCCACAGCCCTTGCAGCTTGGCGTCCCAGACGCCGATCTTCGGCAATTCATAGAGGAAGCCGACCACCGCATCGTCGGCCAGGATCTTCTGCGCTTGCCCCAGCAATTCCTTGCGCTTGGCTTCGTCGGAGGTGACGCCGAGATCGGCAATCACGTTGTCGAAGGCCGGGTTGTCGTAGTTGAAGTAATAATCCTTGCGCGAATAGATATCGATGTCGTTGGGCTCGGTGTGGGAGACGATCGTCAGGTCGTAATCCTTCTTGGTGAACACCTGGTCCAGCCACTGTGCCCATTCGACCGGAATGATTTCCAGATCGATGCCAACGTCGCGAAGCTGCGAGGCGATGATTTCGCCACCGAGACGGGCATAGGTGGGCGGCGGCAGTTTCAGCGTCGCCTTGAAGCCGTTCTCGAGGCCTGCCTCTTTCAGCAATTCCTTGGCCTTGGCGACATCATGCGGGTAGCGGCCGGTGAGGTCGACATAGTCCTTGTTGGCCGGCGACATATGCGAGCCGATCGGCTGGCCGAGGCCGGCCGAGGCGCCGTCGATGATGGCCTTGCGGTCGAGCGCGTAAGAGATCGCCTGCCTCACCTGCAGCTTGTCGAAAGGCGGCTTCTTGTTGTTGATCGACAGGATGGTCTCACCCTCGGTCGCGCCGATCACCACCTTGAAGCGCGGGTCGTCCTTGACCTGGGCGACGCTGTCGGCATCGAAGAACGGGAAAGCCTGGATGTCGCCCGAGAGCAGCGCCGGCACATAGGCCGCGGCATCCGGCACGATGCGAAACTCGGCCTTGTCGAGCGACGCCGGCGTGCCCCAGTAATTGTCCGATTTGACCAGCGTGATCGACGATCCCTTGGCCCAGCTCTGGAACTTGAACGGGCCGGTGCCGATCGGTTTCTCCTTGTTGGTGTCGGCAGATTCCGGCGCCACGATCACCGCGTCGCCCCAGCCCATATTGTAGAGGAACGAGCCCTGCGGGTTCTTCAGCGTGACCTTGACGGTTGCCGGATCGACGACGTCGACCTTGTCGATGGCGGCGAACAGGCCCTTTTGCGCGTTGACGGAGTTGTCGGCTCGCGCCCGGTCGAGCGAGAATTTCACGTCGGCGGCATCGAAGTCGGTGCCGTCATGGAATTTCACGCCGGTGTGCAGCTTGAAGGTGTAGACCTTGCCGTCATCGGAAATGGTCCAGCTTTCGGCCAGATCCGGGAGCACCTCGCCATTCGGCCCGATGCGCGTCAGGCCTTCGAACACATTGGCATAGAGAACCTCGTCGATCGCTGCGGCGGCACCGGCGGTCGGATCGAGATGCGGGGGTTCGAGCGGAATGCCGATGACCAGGTCGGTTCGCGCGGCGAACGCAGAGGTGCCGGCGGCCAGCGACAGCACCGCGGCCGCCAGAATGGTTTTCCACAATTTCATCGTGCAACTCCCCATGCGTTCAGACACGTGCTCGAACCCGAGTGATAGAAGCGTGATTTCGCCACGGAGTAAATTGCGTTTCGTTCTGCCCCTTGGCGTGGCCGGGAATGTTTTTGTCCTGGCGACCGCATCGGCAGTCGAAGCTTGTCGCGGTGCACACCTTATCCCGTGGCTGTGCCGCGCAGCAGCACGTTGAGCCCTATCGCCATCACCTTGGCCGATTCCACCATGTCCGATATGCCGACCCATTCGTCCGGCCGGTGGGCGAGGTCGAGAATGCCAGGCCCATAAGCGATGCAATCATAGATATGGCCGATGCGAGCTATGTGCTTCTGGTCATAGGTGCCGGGCGAAATGACATAATCGGGTTCGCGGTCGAAGATCGCCATGATGCCTTGCGCAACCGCCTTGACCACCGGCGCGTCGCGCTCGGTCATCAGCGGCAGCACTTCCATCAGGTCGCGGATTTCATAGTCGAATTTTGTCCGCTCGCGTTTCAACCGGTCGAGAATGCCGG
>NZ_RZRR01000036.1:0-14556 GCF_003998555.1 Mesorhizobium sp. M7A.F.Ca.CA.002.09.1.1
CGTCTGAACAGTTCGAGGCGGCGCGCGCTGGGTATTTGCACAGGCTATGGCTCCAGCCCGAAGACCGTCAAGCTGGCAAACCGGTCAGGGGACCAGTTCGATCTCCTCGGTCTCGCCGCCGCTGCAGGTATAGCAGCAATCCTCGCATTTTTCCTTGTTGCCGGGGCCGACGCCCCAATAGGTGCCCTCGTCACCATCGACCCAGGCGCCGTAACAGATCGATTCCCCGGCGTTGCAGGATATCGGCAGCTGCTTGGTCTCGCCGTCGTCGAGGTAGAAGTCCTTGTCATCGCCCGGCCAGACATAGTCGCGATCCTGGCTGTAGAGTTCGACGCGCATGGCGTTGGGGTGGCCGTTCTTGATGGCAAAGGTGACATCGTCGGCACGCGCCGCCGGCACGAGCAGCATGAGGAGAGACAGCGCGGCCAGCACGCGGCGCGCATAGATATGAAACATGAGTGACCCCCTGAATAAGCGGCCCACCCGGCCGCGTGGCGACCATCGCACGCAGCGCTGAATCGCGGAAGTGGACCGGACGAGCCGATCCCTGACTTAATTTGGGTCCAACGAAAACTTCCGCGCTCTACGGCACCAGATCGATCGTCTCTGTCGAGTGTTCGACGCAGATGAAGCAGCAGGTGTCGCAAGGCTGGTCATTGTCCGGCCCGACGCCGGCCGAGAGGCTGTCATTGCCGTCGGCCCAGGCGCCATAGCAGATATGTTCGCCCTGATTGCAGGAGAACGGCACAGATTTCTGCGACCCTGGGGCGATCAGGAACACCTTGTCGTTGCCCGGCCAGACCGTCTCGCGGTCGCGGCTGAACAGCTCGACCGCGACTGCTTCCTTGCGCAGGTTCTTGACGAAGAAGGCCATGTCGGCGGCCTGCGCCGAGGCGGTGAAGACCAGCGCCGCCAGTGCAACCATACGAAACAGCGTCACGGCCTGGATCTCCCGAATCACCGCGGCAGAATCGCATGCCTGCCCGCTACTAGGAAGGTGCGGAACCCTGCGTCGCGATCTCATGCCCCAGCCGCACCGTTTCACGCACCAGCAGGTCGAGATCCTCGCGCCGTGTGCGATGATTGGTGATCGCCACGCGCAACCAGTGCTCGCCATGCACCGTGGTGTCCGAAAGGGCCGCAATGCCCTGTTCCTGCAGCCGCAGCATGATCTCCGTGTTGAGCACCTTCAGAGCCTCGCCTGTCAGACCGGGCTGATAGCGGAAGCAGACGATGTTGACGGTCGGCGATGCCGCCAGCTGCAGCCGCGGCGCGGCCTCGATCAAGCCGGCAAGATAGACGGCCTGGGCAATGTTCTGGTCGATCAGGCGGCCGAATTTCTCGACACCGTGCTCCTTCAGCGCCATCCACACCTTCAGCGCGCGAAAACCGCGCGACGTCTGCAGGCCGTAGTCGTGCAGCCATTCGCCGGAAGCGAGGCCGCGCGGCGTCGATTCCAGATATTCCGGCGTCACCGCGAAGGTCCCGCGATGCGCGGCGGCATCCCTGACCAGGGCGCAGCCGACTTCGAACGGCGCGTGCAGCCATTTGTGGGGATCGAGCGCGACCGAATCCGCCCGTTCGATGCCGGCGACGCGATGGGCATTCTCAGGCGCAATGGCGATCAGCGCGCCGATGCAGCCGTCGACATGGAACCAGAGGCCTTCCTCATGTGACAGCTTCGCAAGCGCCTGCAAATCGTCGATCGCCCCGGTGTTGACGGTGCCCGCCGTACCGATGACGCAGGCCGGCTTGAACCCTGCCGCGCGGTCCTCTGTGATCGCTGCCCGCAAGGCGGCGATATCGATGCGCAGCCCGGCATCGGTCGGGATGCGGCGCAGTGCCCGGTTGCCGAGGCCAAGTGCCTCCATCGCCTTGCGGTGGCACGAGTGGATCTGCTCCGAGCCGTAGAAGCGCAGCGGCTTTTCGATGGCGGCGACACCATGCTCGCGCACGTCGATGCCGGCCTTGACGTTGCGCGCCACGGTCAGCCCGATGATGTTGGCCATCGAGCCGCCGCTGACCAGCGTGCCGCCGGCAGAAGCGGGAAAGCCCAGCATCTCCTTGCACCAGTTCACCACCTGGCTGTCCATCAGCCCGGCGGCGTGGTTGCCACCGCCGAGGTTCGAGCCCTGGATTGCCGCCAGGAAATCGCCGAGCGCACCGGTGAAATTGCTCGACCCCATATACCAGGACCAGAAGCGCGGATGGATGTTGCCCATTGGATAGGACATCACCGTGCGGGACACCTCAGAATAGACCGCATCCAGCGGCGCCGGCGAGCGCGGCAGCGGCGCCGAGAAGGCCCCTCTCACATCGGCCGGCATCTCCCGCCAGACCGGGCGGTCGCGCACATCGCGGAGGTAATCGACCGCATCGTCGATGACCCGGTGCGACAGGGCCTGCACATCGGCCCAGTCCAGGGGATCGAGCGTTTCCTCGGCCAAAAGGCCGAGGTTTTCTTGCACGGCGTCCATACCAGATCTCCCGTCAAGCCGCCGGGAACTGGCAGCCGGGCGTCGAGCGCGACAGGGCGGTCTCGTCGGCATCCATCTCGGCCTCGATGCCGTCGAACAGCGGTGTCGACATGTAGCGTTCGCCGGTGTCGGGCAGCATGCACAGGATCACCGCACCGGCCGGCGCCTCCTCCGCGACCTGCCGTGCCACGGCGAAGGTCGCGCCGCCGGAAATGCCGGTGAAGATGCCCTCTTTGCGCGCCAATTCCCTCGCCCATTTGATGCCCTCGGGCCCGGCGATCGGCATCACCTCGTCATAGAGGCTGGTGTCGATCGCCTCCTGCAGCACGTTGGGGATGAAATCCGGCGTCCAGCCCTGGATCGGGTGCGGCTCGAAGGCTGGATGGCTGGCGGCGGGAGCACCATCGACGCCGCGCTGCTGGACCTTGCCGCTGCCGACGAGCTGCGCGTTGGCCGGCTCGGACAGCACGATGCGGGTTTCCGGCCGCTCGCGGCGCAGCACGCGCGCCACGCCCACCACCGTGCCGCCGGTGCCATAGCCGGTGACGAAGCAATCAAGCCGCGAGCCGGCGAAATCATTGACGATCTCGCGCGCCGTCGTTGCCTCGTGGATGGCGGCGTTGGCGGTCGTCTCGAACTGGCGGGCAAGGAACCAGCCATTGGCCTCGGTCAGTTCCACCGCCTTCTTGTACATGCCGAAACCTTTTTCTGCGCGCGGCGTCAGCACCACCTTGGCGCCCAGCATGCGCATCAGTTTGCGGCGCTCGACCGAAAAACTGTCGGCCATCGTGACGACCAGCGGATAGCCCTTTTGCGCGCAGACCATGGCGAGGCCAATGCCGGTGTTGCCGCTGGTCGCCTCGACCACCGTCTGGCCCGGCTTCAGCGCCCCGCTGCGCTCGCCCTCCTCGATGATGTTGAGCGCCAGCCGGTCCTTCACCGAGGCGCCGGGATTGAAATACTCGGCCTTGACGTAGATCGTCGCGTGGGACGGTCCGAGATTGTTGATGCGAACCACCGGCGTGTCGCCGACGGTGTCGAGAATGCTGTCGAACAGGCGGCCGCGCCCGGCCGTGGTTCTGATCTTCTGCTGCTGCAACATCTTGGTCTCCTTGATTGTCATCGCGTTTTGTCTTCACGGGCCGGTTACAAACCGGCGGGCTGGGCGGCGAGGTTTGGTGACCTTGCCGCGCTAGGACTGACATGCCGCACAGCGGCAATGCCCGTATCCGGCGCTGATATCCGCTGCCGGATGCGCCGTGTCGTGTTTGGTGATACAGGAGAGGCCGACAGGCCAGCGTGGGAGCAGGCGTGGAAACGCACGTGGAATCCACTCGATCGAGGCCGGACGGCGACATGCCGGTCCTTTCCGTGCGCCTGCTCGGACCGCTGATGATCTCCCGCGACGGCGCTCCGGTTGCCCTGCCCGCGTCACGCAAGCTGCGCGCGCTGCTCGCCTATCTGGCGCTGGCGCCGCATCCGGTCAGCCGCAGTCGCCTGTGCGAGTTGTTGTGGGATGTGCCGAACGACCCAAGGGGCGAACTGCGCTGGTGCCTGAGCAAGCTGCGCGGCGCGCTTGACATGCCGGCCCGGCGCCGGGTCTCCACCCAAGGCGATACGGTCGCACTCGATCTCGACGATTGCCTGGTCGATGTGCTGGAGGTCAGCCGCGCCGCCGCGCAAGGGATCGGCACGCTTGACGTCGAGCGCTTGCGCGTGCTGGCCGGACTGTTTGCCGGCGATTTCCTCGACGGGCTGGAGCTCGAGCGCAGCCCGCATTTCAACAGCTGGCTGATCGCGCAGCGCCGCCGCTTCAGCGCTTGCCATGCCGCCGTGCTGGAACGCCTTGTCGCGAGCCTGCCGGCTTATAGTGACGAGGCGATCGCCCATCTCGACACATGGGTGGAACTGGCGCCGTTCGACACGTGCGGACATCTGGCGTTGCTGTCCAATCTGGCCGGGCGCGGCGAGGTCGGCGCGGCCGAAGAGCATCTGGCCGCGGCGGAACGATTGTTTCGGTCGGAGGAGCTCGATTTCGCACCGCTTCGCGCGGCCTGGCGGGCGATCCGTGACCGACAGTCGGGCACCTCGCTTCGAACGGCCTGCCTGTCCACGCTATCGCCACTGGTGGCCACCATGCCCACCGCACCCGGCCCGGTCGAGCCCAGCCACGCTTCGCTGGCGGTGATGCCGTTTGTCGAGGAGAGCGGCGGCACGCGCGGCGGATTGGCCGACGGTTTCACCCACGACATCATCACCCGCCTGGCCAAGCTCAGGGATTTCTTCGTCATCGCGCGCGGATCGGTGTTTGCGCTGGCAGAGCAGAACATCGCGCCCGAGGATGCCGGCCGCCGGCTGAATGTCGACTATGTCGCCACCGGCACGGTGCGCAGCCCGTCCGGCCGCCTCATCGTCAGCGTCGAGCTGATCGAGGTGCGCAGCGCCAGGATCGTCTGGGCCGAGACCTTCGAGCGCAGGCCCGATGACATCTTTTCCGTGCTCGACGACATCGGCAACAGCATCGTCTCCTCGATCTCGGCCGAGATCGAAACGGTCGAGCGCAACCGCGCCATGCTGAAGGCGCCCAGCTCGCTCAACGCCTGGGAGGCGTACCATCGCGGCCTCTGGCACATGTACCGCTTCACCCAGGCCGAAAACGAGCAGGCGCGGCATTTCTTTGCCCAGGCCTTGCAGCTCGACCCGACCTTCGCCCGTGCCTATGCCGGCCTGTCCTTCACCCACTGGCAGAACGCCTTCCAGCGCTGGGGCGATCGCGACCGCGAAAGCGCGCTGGCCTTCGAGAGCGCCGGCCACAGCCTGCTGGTCGACGACCACAATCCGGCCGCCCATTGGGCGATGGGCCGGGCGCTGTGGCTGCGCGGCGAGCAGGACGGCTCGCTGCTCGAACTCGAGCGGGCGGTCGATCTCAGCCCCAACTTCGCGCTCGGCCACTACGCTTTGTCCTTCGTGCATTCGCAGTCGGGCGACCCGCGAGCGGCGATAGGCTCTTCCGATCATTCGCGCCATCTCAGCCCGTTCGACCCGCTGCTGTTCGGCATGCTGGGCGCACGCGCCATGGCGCATGTCCGGCTCGGCCAGTTTGAGGAGGCGGCCGAATGGGCGCTGAAGGCGGCGGCGCGGCCCAACGCCCACGCCATCATACTGGCGATCGCCGCGCACTGCCTGGCGCTGGCCGGACGGCTCGACGAGGCGCGCGGCTTCGCCGCCGCCATCCGCAAGACAAGGCCGGACTATTGCGCCGACGATTTCATCGGCACCTTTCGCTTCGAACCGGATGCCGTAGCGCTGTTCCGGCAGGGCGCCAGCCGCATCGGGCTCAACTGAAGCCCGGGATCGCCATCTTGGGGATCGCGTGGGAATTTCGCCTCAAATCCGCCAGGTTAACGAAGTCGGAAGGAGTTGTTTAACCGTTAGCTTCTATGTCACGGCCCGGGGGGCCGACAAAGTGAGTATGATGAGCAACAGCCCCGACAAGCGCAATGAATGGCGCGCCATATTTTACGTGCAGGCTCGCGTTGCCATCCTGTTTGTCCCGGTGGTTGCCAGCCTGCTTATCATAGCGGCGCTTGCCGGAAACGAACGCAAGTCGGTTCCCAGCATGATCGACCCGACCGTCACCGGCTCCGTGCGGTAGGCGCTATCGGTCGGCGTTAGCCCTCTCGGGGAGAGCGCCTTCTGAAGAAAAAAGAAGGTCGAGGGAAAGGCCCTCCCGATCAACGAGGGAAGGCGCCATGCGCTTTTCCTGGGAAACCACTTCACACTTTCCCGGACTTGCTCCAGGAGAGCGTGCTTTCCGGCAGCATTCGCTTGAGCACGTCGTCCTTGCGGATGAAATGATGCCATAGCGCCGCGGCCGCGTGCACTCCGGCGAGGATGAGGATCGAATTGGCGCACAGGCTGTGCAGTTCCCTGATGAACCGGGCCGTGTCGCGGTCGGGCGATACCGGGGCCGGGATGGTGAAGAGGCCGAAGAAGCTCAAGGCGTCGCCCCTATACCAAGTCAGCAGGATGCCGAGAGCCGGAATGGTCACCAGCAGCGCATAGAGCAGCAGATGCGCGATCTTGGCCGCCCATCGTTCAAGGTCCGACATTTCCGTCGGCAGCCCTGGCGTTCCCAGTATCAGGCGCAGGCCGACGCGGATGACGACCAGCGCAAACAACAGCAGCCCGAACGAAATATGGAACCACCAGACGAGCGCGCTGCCGGGATCGCCGCGCGGAAAAAGTTCTTCCACATAGGTCAAGCCATAAAGGCCGATGACCAGCAGAAACACCGCCCAGTGAATGGCTTTTTGCGCGCTTGTATAGGTGGGGTGCATGCGAGCCTTCCAGTTTTGAATGTTTCTAAACTAGCCGCGATCATGTCAAAGCTTTGTCGGGCTCGGATGATCGTGAGCTGGCAGGACACTGGAACGGGTAGGCTGTCAGTTTGCGGACAGTCGGGCATCGAGCGCGTAATGCTGGACAAAGAAAAACCCGGGCGAACCGGGCTCTTCTTCGGCGTCTCCAGGGCGCTCAAACAAAGCGCGGGATCGGACCGTTCTGCGGGGTCACATCGTCGCCGAGGTCGACAAACACCTCGTCGACATAGCACCATGCCCAGCCTTCGGGCGGATCGTAGCCCTCGATGATCGGATGCTTGATGGCGTGGAAATGCTTGGTGGCGTGGCGGTTGGGCGAGTCGTCGCAGCAGCCGACATGGCCGCAGGTACGACACAGCCGCAGATGCACCCATTGCGACCCGCTCTTCAGGCATTCCTCGCAGCCGAGCGCGCTCGGCGTGACCTTCCTGATGTCGCGCGTATGTCTGCATTCATCCATCATGGTCTCCCGGCCATTCGAAATGTGTCGGCGTTGCCGCGCGCGAGGTAGGCATGCAGAGCCGCGACCACCTGGGCGCCTTCGCCGACAGCCGCCGCGACCCGTTTGACCGAACCGGCGCGGACATCGCCTATGGCGAACACGCCGCTGCGGCTCGTCTCCATCTGCGCCGATCCTATGTCCGATCCGGTGCGCACGAAACCCCTGGCGTCCAGCGCGACATCGCAGTTGGCCAGCCAATCGGTGTTCGGATCGGCGCCGATGAAGAGGAAGAGATGGCGGATCGGGCGCGTCGTTTCCGCGCCGCTGGCGCGGTTGCGCCAGCGCACCGTGGCAAGATTGCCCTCTTCGCCGTCCAGCGCCTCGATTTCGGTCCCGGTCAGCACCTCGATGTTCGGCTGCGCCCGGATGCGCTCGACCAGGTAGCGCGACATGCTGGCATCGAGGCTGCCGCCGCGCGCCAGCAGCGCCACCTTCCGCGCATGACTGGCCAAGTAGACAGCCGCTTGCCCGGCCGAATTGCCGGCGCCGACCAGCGCCACTTCCTGGCCCGCGCAAAGCCGGCCTTCGATGGGCGACGCCCAATAGTGCACGGACGTCCCCTCGAACCGCGCCAGATCGGCGATGTCGAGGCGACGATAACGCGCGCCGCTGGCGATCACCACGCTGCGCGTGCGCACGGTCTCGCCGTCACCGACATCGAGCAGATAGCGGGCGCCTGAAGTGTCGGTGGCCGCGCTCAAAAGCTTCGCCTCGTCCGGGATGACCATTTCAACGCCGAACTTCTGCGCCTGGTTGTAGGCGCGCGCCATCAGCGCCATGCCGGTGATGCCGGTCGGGAAACCGAGATAGTTCTCGATGCGCGAGGAGGCGCCGGCCTGTCCGCCGAAGGCACGGCAATCGAGCACGATCGTCGACAGCCCTTCGGATGCCGCATAGACCGCCGCCGCCAGCCCTGCCGGGCCGGCGCCGACGATGGCCACGTCATACACCGTATCGGCATCGATCGGGCGCAACAGGCCGACGCAGCGGGCGAGGTCCTTTTCGCCGGGGTTCATCAGCAGCCTGCCGTTTGGACAGAGCACGATCGGCAGGTGGTGCGGATCGACCTCGAAGCGTTCGACCAGGGTTTTGGCGCAGGGATCGCTGTCGGAATCGAGCACGCGGTGCGGCTGGCCGCTGCGCGCCAGAAAACCCTGCAGCCGCAACACGTCGGCATTGTCCTGGGGTCCGATGATGATCGGCCCGCTGGTGGCGCTCTCCAAGAGCCCGACGCGGCGCAGGATCAGCGCCCGCATGATGCGCTCGCCGAGATTGGCCTCCTGCACCATCAGGTCGCGCAGTCGTTGCGAGGCGATGACGAACGCCTCCACCGGCTCGGCGGCCTGCGCATTCACCAGCGAGGGACGGGCCGAAAGCTGCGCCAGCTCACCGACAAAGCTGCCCGGGCCGTGCGTGACGATCGTCTCGCGCCGGCCGAGCCCGCCGTCCTGGGTGATGTCCACGCTACCCGACAGCACGACGATCAGGCCGGGCGCCACATCGCCGGCTTCGATGATGTGCTCGCCGGCTGCATAGGCGCTGGCCTCGCCGAACCGGCGCATGCGGTCGATGTCCACCTCGGCCAGCGTGGGGAACGCCTGGTCGCGGCGGGCACCGAAGATCGGGTTGGTGGATTGAGCCATGGTTTTGAGCGTAGCGAAGCGGCCGCGGAGTTTGAAGCGGTTTGTGAGGGGACTGGCCGGAAGGGGAGGTTGGCTGAAAAGAAAAAGCCCGGACGAACCGGGCTTTTTTCTCTAAGTTTCTGAACCGTCAAGTGGTTCGAAACGGGAATTTGGTGCCCAGAAGAGGACTCGAACCTCCACTCCTTGCGGAACACGGACCTGAACCGTGCGCGTCTACCAATTCCGCCATCTGGGCTGGTGCGGGCTCATGTAAGCGGGCAAGCGATTGCTGTCAACGCGCTTTTTTCGCAGGTGCTCCGTTCGCCGGCTCAGTCGTCCAGCACTTCCTTGGAAGCGACGGTGGAATCGGCGTTGAGCTGGTAGATGACCGGCACGCCGGTGCCGAGTTCCAGCTTGACGATCTCCTCGCCCGACTTGCCGTCGAGCGCCATGATCAGCGCGCGCAGGGAGTTGCCGTGCGCGGCGACCAGCACGGTGCCGCCGCGCAGCACATGCGGCTGCAAATCGTGCAGGTAATAGGGCCAGACGCGGGCGCCGGTGTCCTTCAGGCTCTCGCCGGCAGGCGGCGGCACGTCGTAGGAGCGGCGCCAGACATGCACCTGCTCCTCGCCCCATTTCTTGCGGGCGTCGTCCTTGTTGAGGCCGGAGAGGTCGCCATAGTCGCGCTCGTTGAGCGCCTGGTCGCGGATGGTCTTCAGGTCGCCCTGGCCGACCGCGTCGAGGATGTGCTGGCATGTCTTTTGCGCCCGGATCAGCGCGGAGGTGAAGGCGATGTCGAATTTCAGGCCGCGCGCCTTGAGCTTTTGCCCGGCGGCCTTGGCCTCGGCGTGGCCCTGTTCGGTCAGGTCGACGTCGCGCCAGCCGGTGAACAGGTTCTTCAAATTCCATTCGCTCTGGCCGTGGCGCACGAGCACGAGGGTTCGCGACATGTTTGCTCCTTCAGGTTTATGGATCAGGCCGGCTCAGCTGAGGCCGAGCACGTCCCGCATCGAATACAGTCCCGGCTTCTTGCCGCGCGCCCAAAGCGCCGCCTTGACGGCGCCGCGGGCGAAGATGGCGCGGTCCTCGGCGTGGTGCGACAGGGTGATGCGCTCGCCGGTGCCGGCCAGCATCACGCTGTGGTCGCCGACGACAGAGCCCCCGCGCAACGTGGCAAAGCCGATCGAGCCCGTCTTGCGCACCCCGGTGTGGCCGTCGCGGACGCGCACGTCGTTGCCTGAGAGCTCGATACCACGCCCGGCGGCGGCGGCTTCACCCAGCAGCAGCGCCGTGCCCGAAGGCGCGTCGACCTTGTGCTTGTGGTGCATTTCGAGGATCTCGATGTCGAAATCGTCGGCATCGAGCGCGCGCGCCGCCTGCTCGACCAGCACCGCCAGAAGATTGACGCCGAGGCTCATATTGCCCGATTTGACGATCGTCGCATGGCGCGCCGCCGCCGCGATCCTGGCATTGTCATCGGTCGAACAGCCGGTAGTGCCTATGACATGGACGATGCGCGCCTGCGCCGCGTAGCCGGCGAATTCGACCGTCGAAGCAGGCGTGGTGAAATCGAGCACACCGTCGGCCTTGGCGAACACCGGCAGCGGATCGTCGCTGATCGGCACGTTGATGATGCCGATGCCGGCCAGCTCGCCGGCATCCTTGCCCAGATGCGGCGAATCCGCCCGCTCGACCGCGCCGATGACCCGCGCGCCTGATATAGAGTGGATGGCACGGATCAGCGTCTGGCCCATGCGGCCGGCGGCGCCCACCACCACCAGGCCCATATCATTTGCCGGTCCGTCGGTTGCGGGCGTGGCGCTCATGTCGTGCTCCCGGCGATGCTCTGCGTGTCGATGCCTTGTGACAGGCGTTGCGCCGAAGTCCGGATCGGCGCGCTGTCGTCGACAAGCCCCAGACCCTTGACGCCCTGGATGCGGTGGAAGCGGGCATAGACGCTGTGCGGATCGGCCATCAGCGAGGCGTGCGTGCCTTCCTCGACCAGCCGGCCCTGTTCCATGACGATGATGTGGTCGGCATTGACCACCGTCGACAGCCGGTGCGCGATGACGATGGTGGTGCGGCCTTCCATGACCTTTGTCAGCGCCTGCTGGACGCGAGCCTCGGCCTCGTTGTCGAGCGCCGATGTCGCTTCGTCGAGCAAAAGGATCGGTGCCTGCCGCACGATGGCCCGCGCGATCGAGACGCGCTGGCGCTGGCCGCCGGACAGCGTCACGCCGTTCTCGCCGACCGGCGTGTCGTAGCCCTGCGGCTGCTGGCGAATGAAGTCGTCGGCCGCGGCTTGGCCCGCGGCCTGTTCGATCTCGGCATCGGTGGCGCTCAGCCGGCCGTAGCGGATGTTGTCGCGGATGGTGCCTTCGAACAGATAGGGCTGCTGCGAGACATAGGCGATGGAACCGCGCAGCGACTGTTTGGTGACCTTCGAGATGTCCTGGCCGTCGATCTCGATCGATCCCGCCTCGACATCGTAGAAGCGCTGCAGCAGCGCCACCAATGTCGTCTTGCCGGCGCCCGAAGCGCCGACGATTGCCGTCACCTTGCCGGCCGCGGCGACGAAACTCAGATCCTGCAGCACCGGAGCCTCCTCGACATAGCGGAAGGAGACGTTGTTGAAACGCACTTCGCCGGAGGTGAATTTCGCCTCGGCGGCGCCTTGGGCGTCGCTCTGCTGCGGCTCGATGTCGAGAAGCTCGTAGATCATGCGCGCATTCACAAGCGCGCGTTCCATGCCGACCTGCATGCGCGCCAGACGGCGGGCCGGATCATAGGCGAGCGTCAGCGCCGTGATGAAGGAAAACACCGCGCCCGGCGGCTGGCCGAGAACGGTGGCCCGGTAGCCGGAATAGGCGATGACGCTGGCGAAGGCGATGCCGGCCAGCAGTTCGGAGACCGGCGTCAGCCGCTCGGAGACGCGAGCGATCTTGTTCGACCGCTGCTCGGCATCCTCGGCTAGCTGGCTGATCCGGCGCGACAGCTCGTCCTCCATGGTGAAGGCCTTGACGATGGCGATGCCTTGCGTGGCTTCCTGCATGGCGCCGATCAGCCGAGAGTTGATCTGCACCGATTCGCGCGTGATGCGGCGCACCCGGCGCATCAGATAGGTGACGGTCCAGATCAGCGGCGGCCCGATCAGCAGCGAACTCAAGGAGAGTATCGGATCCTGGTAGATCATCACGCCGACCAGGCCGACCAGCGAGACGGCATCACGCGCGGTCGAGGTCACCGTCATCGACAACAGGTCGCGAATGCCGTTGACGTTCTCGTTGACCTGCGCGGCCAGCCGCCCGGACCTTGTGTCGTTGAAGAAGGAGACGCCAAGCTTCATCAGATGGTTGAAGATGCGCTGCTGATAGCGCGCCACCAGATTGTTGCCGATCCTGGCCATCGTCACCGCCTGGCCGTAGCCGGCAAGGCCGCGCAGGATGAAGGCACCGAGCAGTGCGGCGCAGATCCATGGGATCAGGTCGCCGCGCCGTTCGTAGAAGATCTGATTGACGACCGGACTCATGATCCAGGCGGCAAGCGCCGTCGTCGCCGACACGGTCAGCAGGCAGAGGATGGTGAAAACATACGCCCCCCGATAGTCGCGGCCATTTTCCTGGAGGATACGGCGGATGACCGCCACGATCTCTCCCGCACGGGGTTTCGACAAATTGGGGGGCTGAAATGTCAAATTGGAGCGCTTCGTAGATTTCCGCTTCCCGCGGCCGGGCAATTTGGCACCCCTCTTAAC
Organism: Mesorhizobium sp. M7A.F.Ca.CA.002.09.1.1; assembly: GCF_003998555.1. NCBI lineage: Bacteria > Pseudomonadati > Pseudomonadota > Alphaproteobacteria > Hyphomicrobiales > Phyllobacteriaceae > Mesorhizobium > Mesorhizobium sp. M7A.F.Ca.CA.002.09.1.1. The sequence continues at coordinate 12,738 of NZ_RZRR01000036.1, forward strand.
GCCAAGCAGCCAGCTTGCCTATGCCTCGGGGTGACTAACTTCGTCGCGCCAGCGCCGGCCCGAAGTCTGGACACCGAACAGCGAGGGGTTCCTGGCATAGGCGGCAAGGCCCAGAAGTGCGGCCAGCGGATGGGTAATGACATACACCGGCATGGTGCGCATCATCGCGCTGTGCGGCGCCTTGTCCTCGAAAGCGGCACGGAAATTGCCGGCTTTCAGCGCCGGCACGATCTTCTGCGCGATGCCACCGGTGAGAAACACGCCGCCGCGGCTCATGAACACCAGAGCAAGGTCGCCTGCCGTGCGCCCAAGGCAGGTGACGAAGGTCTCCAGCGCTTCCTCGGCAACCGGATCGGTTTTCGCAAGTGCCGCGGCAGTGATCTCGGCCGGCGTGGTGAAGGGCGACGGCTTGCCGTCCGCCTTGGCAACCGCCCGATAGACATTGACCAGACCGCGTCCGCACAGGATCTGCTCGCCCGAAATGCGGCCCTCCAGCTTCTCGATATGCGGAAAAACCTCGAAATCGCGGGCCGAGCGCGGACCGATGTCCATATGGCCGCCCTCGCCGGGCACCGGTATCCAGTGGTGCAGCGCATGGACCAGCCCGGCGACGCCGAGCCCGGTTCCGGGGCCGAGCACGACGCGGCCGGCATTGGGCTCCGGCGTGCCGCCGCCGATCTTTTCCATGTGCTCCTCGCCGAGCGCGACGACGGCCAGCGCCTGCGCCTCGAAATCGTTGAGCACGACGATGTCGCTCAGGCCGAGGCTGGCGAACATTTTTCTCGGCTTGACGATCCAGGGGCAGTTGGTCAGTTCGATCTCGTCGCCGTCGACCGGACCGGCCACCGCCAGCACCGCCGAATTGGGACGCACCGACGAGCGATCGAGCACGGCCGCCTGGATCGCCTCGTCGATGGTGTTGTAGTTCGCCGTCTGGACGATGGTCGGCTCGCCTGCCTCGGAATTGGCGTCGAGCACGATCGAAAAGCGCGCATTGGTGCCGCCGATGTCGCCGATAAGGATCGGAAACCGCAACAAAGTATCGTCGTCGCCTGTGCCTGGCATGCTCTCGTCCGTCTCCGGCGCCACCGACGGCATCTAGCCGTTCTTCCGTTGACTAGCGCATGGGTTTGAAAAGGGAAACGGTTTTCGACCCCGGCGGCGCGCTGAGGCCGGCTGTGCGGCCAAACCGACACGGTTTCGCAAAAATAAGGCCCCGAACCGATTGGGCCGTGACCGTCAGTTTCCTGGCGGCCGCGGTCGCGGCAGCGGCACGCCGGTCTCGGGGGTCGCCGTGAAGGCGTTCACCGTACTTGGCAAGCCGGCGGCGGCCGGCGTGGCGGACAATGACGGCGCTTCGGGTTCGGGTGCGGCAGCCGCGACCGGCACGCCGCCGCCATGATAGGTCGCCGCCTCGGCCGAGGCCGGCCCCGGCGCGTCGAGCACGGCGCGGCATTCGCTCGGCAGGTTCGCCATCGTCATCAGGTCGCGTGCCTTGGGGGCATCCGGGTTCTTGTTGGGCCGCCACGGCTCCTGCGTGAACCACCAGGCCAATGGCTTGCCGCAACCGTCATCGTCCGGCGTCGCTTCCTGCGCCTTGCAGCCGGGGGATCCCGGCTGACAGCCGATGCGCATGTGAAAATGATAGTCGTGGCCCCAAAACGGCCGGATCTTGCGCAGCCAGCCGCGGTCGCCCCTGACGGTGTCGCAGAGTTTCTTCTTGATGCCCGGATTGACCAGGATGCGCTCGACCTGGCTGTAGCTCGCCGCCCGCTTCAGAAGCCTTGTGTGCGCCGGCGTCCACAGCGCGTCCTTCACC
>NZ_RZRR01000370.1:0-5139 GCF_003998555.1 Mesorhizobium sp. M7A.F.Ca.CA.002.09.1.1
CTTCCATATGCTCACGAATTTTGCTGGTGTCGGTCATGGTGGTTCTCCATTGGGACTGCCGACAATAACAAATGACGGGCCGATTGGATGCATCGGCTTTCGCACCGCACGACGTTTTGATTCCGTCGTGCTAGGGGATTGAAACGATCACGGGGGTGAAGACCGATGCGAATGCTCTTTCTGTTTGCCGTTGGCCTGCTTGCACAGCTTGCGACCTCGATCGCGGCTCATGCCGGCGATGTCGCTGAACTTGAGATCCTCGGCTTCACCAAGGACGGCAGCGTCTTCGCTTTCGAGGAATATGGCGTGCAGGATGGATCGGGCTTTCCCTATGCCAACCGCTACTACATCGACACCAGCACCGACAGCTTTCTGAAGGGCACGCCGATCCGGGTCCGGCTTGAGGACGAGAATGCCAAACTGGATGCGGTGCGCCTTCAGGCCCGGCAAAAAGGCGAATCCATTGTCAGCCAGGCCGAGTTGGACGCCAACCGCGGCATCACCGCGGGTTTCAACCCGGTGACCGAGCTTTCGGCGGATCCGCACCGGATGGCGGTCAATCCGCGCCCGATCTTCACTCCGGTCGACCCACCGCTCGAGTTCCGGCTCGACGAGTTGGGCATGAACAACGCCGATGGCTGCGAGAGCCAGGGCGAAATCAACGGCTTCCGGCTGCTGCGCATCGAGGCGCAGGATGGCGGCACGACCAAGCTGCTGCACGAGGACAAGGCGATACCGAAAAGCCGGGGCTGCCCGAACGGCTATCGCATCGGCGCCGTGCAGACCTTTTCCATGGACAGCCTCAGCGCCTATGCCGTGCTGATCGCGGTGCGCCAATACGGCTTTGAAGGCCCGGACTTTCGCTGGATCGCGGTGACCGGCCGCCTGTGACACCCCCTGCTCAACCCGCCGCGCGCGATCGTGCGCTGAACCGCCTTCGCCGCGCGATACCGACGCCGCGCACAGCACTTGTCGGCGCCTTGTTGTGGGCTGTGACAATGGGCGCCAGCGCGCTCCTCACCTTGTTTTTGGGCGACTGGGAGACGCCGGCGAAAATCCGCATTGTCACCATGCTGTTTGCGGCGGGAGCTGCGCTGGCCTTCCCGATCGGCCTGTTCGCGGCGCGGCTGGTCTCGCAGGGAAGACGCTGGGAAGTCGCTTTCGCCGCGGCCTTCGTGTGCCTAGCAGCGGCGACGATCGGCCTGACCGGCGGGCTGTTTGCCCTGCAGTACCGCTCCTACTACGCCGAGTGGCATGCGCCTGCTTTCACCCGCACCTGGGTCCTCCAGTTCGTCTTCACGACGTTGATTGCGCTCTATCAATTCGTGGTGCTGGGCATCCGGCTCTATTTTCCAGTTGGTTTCATCGCTCTGTTTGCCGCGGGCGTCTGGTTTGCGCGCCAGCGGCGTTGAGCATTTTGCTCGCCTCTGTTAGGACGCGGGCAAACTTCTCGATATGTCAGGACTGACCGATGATCCCTCGCTATTCCCGGCCGGAAATGGTCGCCATCTGGTCGCCAGAAACCCGGTTCCGCATCTGGTTCGAGATCGAAGCCTATGCCTGCGATGCGCTGGCCGAACTCGGCGTCATCCCCAGGGAAGCGGCAAAAACCATCTGGGAAAAGGGCAGTGCCGCAAAATTCGACGTCGAGGCGATCGACGAGATCGAACGCGTCACCAAGCATGACGTCATCGCCTTCCTGACCCATCTTGCCGAATTCGTCGGGCCGGACGCCCGCTTCATCCACCAGGGCATGACCTCGTCCGACGTTCTCGACACCTGCTTCGCCGTACAGCTGACCCGCGCCAGCGACATCCTGCTCGCCGATATCGATGGTCTGCTTGCAGCGCTCAAGCGCCGCGCCTTCGAGCACAAGAACACCGTCACCATTGGCCGCAGCCACGGCATCCATGCCGAGCCGACGACCTTCGGCGTCAAGCTGGCGCAGGCCTATGCCGAGTTCTCGCGCTGCCGCGAGCGGTTGGTGTACGCGCGTGAGGATATCGCCACCTGTGCGATCTCCGGGGCGGTCGGCACCTTCGCCAACATCGACCCCTATGTCGAGGAGCATGTGGCGGCTAAGCTCGGCCTGAAGCCCGAGCCGGTGTCGACACAAGTAATCCCGCGTGATCGCCACGCGATGTTCTTCGCCACGCTCGGCGTCATCGCCTCGTCGGTCGAGCGGCTGTCGATCGAGATAAGGCATTTGCAGCGCACCGAAGTGCTCGAAGCGGAAGAGTATTTTTCGCCGGGCCAAAAGGGCTCGTCGGCCATGCCGCACAAGCGCAACCCTGTGCTGACCGAAAACCTCACCGGCCTTGCCCGCATGGTTCGCTCCATGGCGATGCCGGCGATGGAGAATGTGGCGCTCTGGCACGAGCGCGACATTTCCCACTCCTCGGTCGAGCGCATGATCGGCCCTGACGCCACCGTGACGCTCGATTTCGCACTGTCGCGGCTGACCGGCGTCATCGACAAGCTGCTCGTCTATCCCGACAACATGCTGAAGAACATGAACAAGTTCCGCGGCCTCGTGCATTCGCAGCGTGTCATGCTGGCGCTGACGCAGGCTGGGTTGTCTCGCGAAGACTCCTACCGTCTGGTCCAGCGCAACGCCATGAGGGTGTGGGAGCAAGGCGCTGATTTTCTTGAAGAATTACTGGCCGACAAGGAAGTGACCGCTGCCCTGCCCGAGGCCGAAATCCGCGAGAAATTCGACCTGGGCTATCACACCAAGCACGTCGACACGATCTTCAAGCGGGTGTTTGGCAAAGCCTGAGGCAAAGCGCTATACCGTCGCTGGCCGCGAGCGGCAGGCTTCACCTTCTCCCCTGTGGGAGAAGGTGGATCGGCGCGCAACGCCGCGACGGTTGAGGGGTGCTCCAGCTTGGCGCAGCCCTCAAATCAAGCCTTGCCGGGAACAGTCCTGATCACCGTGCCCCATGGATCTTCGCGGGTCACCGGGCTGGTCACATTGTCCGAACGCATCTCCACCCAGGCCAGACCCGACCGGCTGGGATCGCGGCGGCCGGCGCCCGAACTCTGCCAGGCGTTGGCGCCGATGTGGTGGTGATAGCCGCCTGACGACAGGAACACCGCCTGGCCGCCATATTTGGCCACCGTGTCGAAGCCGAATTCCTGGTTCCACCAGGCTTCGGCGTCTTCCGGCCTGCCGACGCGCAGGTGGACATGGCCGACGACGCTGTTTTCCGGCGCGCCCTGCCAGCCGGCGTCACCCGCAGGCACTTCGGCAACGACGGACGGAATGTTCATCCGCTCGGTCGCCATCGCCACCTTGTCGCCATTCCACTTCCAGTCCTGCGGACGGCGGTCGGCATAGATCTCGATGCCATTGCCTTCGGGATCGGTCAGGTACAGTGCTTCGCTGACCAGATGGTCGGAAGCGCCCTCGATGGCGATCTTGTTTGATATGGCGTGGTTGATCCAGCGGCCGAGATCGGCACGGCTGGGCAGCAGGAAGGCCGTATGGAACAGGCCTGCGCTGCGAGGATCATCCGGCTTGGCCGAAGGATCGGCCTCGATGACCAGCAACGGACGGTTGGCGGCGCCCAGCGTGATCGCCCCATCGGCGCGGCTCAGTTCCTGCAGACCGACGATGCTGCGATAATATGCGGCAAGGCTTTCCGCGTCGCGCGCCTTCAGCCCGACGCGGGCAACGCTGACCGGGGTGGTGGCGGCAAAAGGCAACTCGCTCATCAAATGCTCCGTTCGACCGGCCTGCGATGAAGCTCCCAAAGCGAGAAACCCCACTCCGCCGATCATTGTACGTCGTGTCAGTTCCAAAGTCAGGGTTCCCGCGCACGGCTGTTTCTTTTCCTGACCACAGATCGTCCATCCGCATCGTTCACACAAGACGCGAAGAAGCGAACATGGTGTTCACTATTGTGATCAAACGTGGCGTTTCTGCCGGTTGCACGAAGCGATGCCGCTCGCTATCTCAGCGCCATGAAGGTCAGAGACGCAGATATTCTCATCGTGCCGGGCTACACCAATTCCGGCCCCGACCATTGGCAGAGCCGCTGGCAGTCGAAGCTGTCGACGGCGCGCCGCGTCGAACAGGCGGAGTGGTCGAAGCCGGTGCGCGAGGACTGGACGGCGAGCGTCGCCAAGGCGGTCAACGAGGCCGAGCGGCCGGTCGTCCTGGTCGCGCACTCACTTGGCGTCGCCACCGCAGTGCAAGCCATTCCGCAATTCCGCAAGCCGGTCGCCGGGGCCTTTTTCGTGGCGCCGCCCGATGTCGCCAATCCAAAGATCAAGCCAAGGCACCTGATGACCTTCGGCCCCTACCCGCGCGAACCGCTGCCTTTTCCTTCGATCGTGATCGCCAGCCGCAACGACCCGTTCTGCGCCTTCGATGTCGCCGAGGACATTGCCGGGGCCTGGGGCTCGCTGTTCATCGACGCCGGCGAGACCGGGCATCTCAGCGAGGATTCAGGATTCGGCCCTTGGCCCGAAGGCTCCATGACCTTCGCCAAGTTCCTGACGGACCTGTAATATATACGGTCAAAGCCTGAACACGAAGCTGCTCGGCAGGCCATCCGGCTTGCGTGAACAATAATTTAATGCAGATCGCGATAATCTCTCCAGCAACGGCGAACTCTGTTCGCCGAACGATTATATTCGCGCGTACTAAATAGCAATTATTCAAAGAAAGCCCATACTTGGCCAAGGATGCTTCACTCGAATTGTTAAGAGGTGTCGCCGCGCTCGTAGTTCTGAATGGGCATTGTTTGGGTGCTTTTGCGCCATTGATGGAAGGCGAGGGAGACTTGGCCGGGCAATCGCTCAAAACAAGCCTGGCTTTCGTCGCGTTCAATGGCGGCTCCGCCGTCTACCTGTTTTTCATCCTGTCTTCCTACGTGCTCGTGAAGCGTTATTTTCAGACCAGCAAGGCACAAGATCTGCGGTTGGGTGCGATCAAGCGCCTGCCACGCCTGGCCGGCCCGGTACTCGTTACGACGCTGGCATCCTGCATCATCTTCAAGCTCGACCTGTATTTCATCAAGGATGCGGCCGCCGTCACCCAATCCGACTGGCTGAGAAGTTTCGGCAATGCTTCAAAGGTGCTATCGCCGGAGACTGCGAGTTTCGCCGACGCGTTTCTGCAAGGGGCGTGGC
>NZ_RZRR01000371.1:0-5124 GCF_003998555.1 Mesorhizobium sp. M7A.F.Ca.CA.002.09.1.1
GTGGTGACGATGTCCTCGACGATGACGACACGCGACCCCCTGGCGATCTCGAAGCGGCGCAAGCGGAACTCGCCCCCCTCCCGCTCGACCCAGATCGCCGGCACGCCGAGATGACGTGAGGTCTCATAGGCCGGGATCAGCCCGCCGATCGCCGGGCCGACGACATAGTCGATCTTGCCGGGCACGCCTGCGCGGATCTTCTCCGCCAGCGCCTTGCACAGAAGCTCGGTCTTGTCGGCATGCATGAACACGCGCGCCTTCTGCAGGAAGACCGGACTGCGCAGGCCCGAGGTCAAAATGAAATGCCCTTCCAGAACAGCACCCGCCTCGCGGAAAATGCCCAGCACTTCATCGGTGTTCATGTCTGCCTCTTTTTGATTGACCATGATGTTGTCCGAAACCGGAGCATGGTCTAGCCATTGACGCGTCTTGCGTCGCTGACGCTCGAATTGTCCTTGAGCTGCGATAGCAGCCGGTTGAGGTGCTTGAGATCCCAGACTTCGAGATCGATCAGCATTTCGGTGAAGTCGGGCGCAGTGCGCACCATCGACAGCGTATGGATGTTGGCGTCGTTCGAGGCAACCACCTGCGCTATATCGGCGAGTGACCCCGGCGCGTTGATGGCGGTGACCGATACGCGCGCCGGAAAGCGTTCCTTGGTGCGCTCATCGATGTCCCAGCGCACGTCGATCCAGCGCTCGGGCTGGTCATCGAACGCCTGCAGCGCTGGCGACTGGATCGGATAGATAGTGATGCCGGTGCCCGGCTGGACGATGCCGACGATGCGATCGCCAGGGACTGCCCCTTCCGGCGCGAAGCGCACCGGCAGATCGCCGCGCACGCCGCGGATCGGCACGGCTCCATCGCGCGGCTGGTCCTTGTCCTTGCGCGCGGCACGACCCGGAATCTGGAACAGCATGCCGGCGGCATTGCGGATCTTCGACCAGCCCTCCTCTCGCGGCTTGGGGACGGCCGTGGTGACGCGCTCATCCTTGTAGTCGGGGAATACCGCCTTCATGACATCAGTGGAGGCGAGCTCGCCACGCCCGACAGAGGCCAGCACATCCTCGATGTCCTTGCGCGCCAACCTGTGCAGCACCTGCTTCAGGCTCTCCTTGGTGAAGGTCTTGCCGGCACGCTCGAAGGCGCGTTCCAGGATGCGGATGCCAAGACCCGAATATTGCTTGCGGATGGCGTTCTTGGTGGCACGGCGGATGGCCGAGCGCGCCTTGCCGGTGACGACGACCGATTCCCACGCCGCCGGCGGCACCTGCGCCTTGGAGCGGATGATCTCGACCTCGTCGCCGTTCTTCAGTTCCGTCATCAGCGGCATGATGCGGCCGTTGACCTTGGCACCGACGCAGGTGTCGCCGACATCGGTGTGCACCGCATAGGCGAAGTCGATCGGTGTCGCGCCGCGCGGCAGCGCAATCAACATGCCTTTCGGGGTGAAGCAGAACACCTGGTCCTGGAACAGTTCCAGCTTGGTATTTTCGAGGAAATCCTCAGGGTTGTCGCCTTCGGCAAGCTGCTCGATGGTGCGGCGCAGCCAGGCGTAGGCGTTGGTTTCCTTTGAAATCGCGTGGGCGGCGCCATTCGTCTTGCCGCCGGTATCCTTGTAGATCGAATGGGCGGCGACGCCGTATTCGGCGATCTTGTTCATCTCTCGGGTACGGATCTGCAGCTCGACACGCTGGCGCGACGGGCCGACAATGGTGGTGTGGATCGAGCGGTAGTCGTTCTGTTTCGGCGTCGAGATGTAGTCCTTGAAGCGACCCGGCACCATCGACCACGCGGTGTGGATGGCGCCAAGCGCCCGGTAGCAGTCCTCGACCGTGTCGACGACGACGCGAAAGCCGAAGATGTCAGAGAGCTGCTCGAAGGACAGCGCCTTGGCCTCCATCTTGCGGAACACCGACCACGGCTTCTTCTGCCGGCTCTTTACGCTGGCGTTGATCGCATGCTTCTCGAACAACGTGGACAGTGCCTTTTCGATGTCCGTCAGCACGCCCTTGTTGCGTTCGAAGATTTCGGCAAGCCGTGCGGTGACGGCGCGATAGGCTTCAGGATTAATGAAGCGGAAGGCGATCTCCTCCAGCTCTTCACGCATGCCTTGCATGCCCATGCGCCCGGCCAGCGGTGCGTAGATATCCATCGTCTCCTCGGCGATGCGCAGGCGCTTGGCCTCCGGCATGTGGTCGAGGGTGCGCATATTGTGCAAACGATCGGCGAGCTTGACCAGCAGCACGCGGACATCTTCCGAAATCGCCAGCAGAAGCTTTCTCAGGTTTTCCGCCTGCTCGGCCTTCTTCGAGACCAGATCGAGCTTCTTCAACTTGGTCAGGCCCTCGACCAGCTTGCCCATTTCGGGGCCGAACAGATCGTCGATCTCGGCCCGCGTGGCGGTCGTGTCCTCGATGGTGTCGTGCAGCAGGGCGACCGCGATCGTCGCCTCGTCCATATGCATTTCGGTGAGGATGGCGGCGACTTCGAGCGGATGCGAGAAATACGGATCGCCGGAAGCGCGCTTCTGGTGGCCATGCTTCTGCATGGCATAGACATAGGCCTTGTTGAGCAACGCCTCGTTGACGTCAGGCTTGTAGCGCTGGACGCGCTCGACAAGCTCATACTGACGCATCATGGGCGGAATCTCGCGGTGCTGAAATGATTGATGCGCCGCACTAGCGTACGGCGCATCCCATAGATAGCCACGAAACTGACTGGACGGAAGTGCCGGAAACGTATTCCAGGCAGGTCCAGAACGCTGGCTTAGTAGTCGTCGCTCTTTTCCGGCGGCACCAGGCCCTCGATGCCGGCCAGGAGGTCTTCCTCGGTCATCCGGTCGAAGGTGATGTTCTCCTCGGCGTCGTCGGCGTCGGTGGCGGCAACGGCGGTGCCGGTCTGATCGGCAATCGCCTCGCCATCGGCCTCGGGCTCGTCGACCTCGACATGCTTCTGCAGCGAATGGATCAGATCTTCCTTGAGGTCGTCGGGCGACAGCGTCTCATCGGCGATCTCGCGCAGCGCCACAACCGGATTCTTGTCGTTGTCACGCGGCACTGTGATCGGCGCGCCCTGGCTGATCTGCCGGGCACGATGGCCGGCAAGGAGCACCAGCTCGAAGCGGTTGTCGACCTTGTCGATGCAATCTTCAACGGTTACGCGGGCCATGGATTGCCCCTTTCATGCGATGGATTTGATGGAAAACAGGCTCGGTCCATAACCCGAACGCCGCCAAAATACAAGCATCATGGCAATGGCTGGGTTGCATGGCGCCCAAACCTTGGTTCAAACACCCGATTTGGCAAAACCAGTCTGTGCTATGTGTTCGGTGTCCCGATCACAATTGCTTGCAGTGCCGCACGCGCCCTTGGATTGCCGCGAAACTGGCGCTATCTCGGATGGCATAGAGGTCAGCCGGTTTATTATGAGCCTGACCGAACGCTATCGCATTTGGTTTAGACGGGTGTTTATTTCGAGAAGGAATATTTTCCATGTTCGACCCTCGTGAAAAAATCGCCCTATTCATCGACGGCGCCAATCTCTACGCGACGTCGCGCGCGCTCGGCTTCGACATCGACTACCGCAAGCTTCTGTCGAGCTTCCAGAAGCGCGGCTATCTGCTGCGCGCCTATTATTACACGGCGCTGGTCGAGGATCAGGAATACTCCTCGATCCGTCCGCTGATCGACTGGCTCGACTATAATGGCTTCAAGGTGGTCACCAAGCCGGCCAAGGAATTCACCGACTCGACCGGCCGCCGCAAGATCAAGGGCAATATGGACATCGAGCTCACCGTCGATGCGCTGGAACTCGCCGATGTCGTCGACCACTACGTCATCTTTTCCGGCGACGGCGATTTCCGCACATTGGTCGAGGCATTGCAGCGGCGTGGCCGCAAGGTATCGATCGTCTCGACCATGGCCTCGCAGCCGCCGATGATCTCCGACGATCTGCGCCGCCAGGCCGACCATTTCATCGACCTGACGACGCTGAAGAACGAGGTTGGCCGTGACCCGTCCGAGCGCCCGGTGCGCAGGCCCGAGCCGGCCGAAGTCGACGAGGACGATTATTGAGGCCGGTCGCCTTGACCGTGCTTTCCGCCTCCGAACCCGGCCGCGATTGCCCGCTCTGCCCAAGGCTGCATGACTTCATCGCCGAGTGGCGGCAGCGCGAGCCGTCCTGGTTCAATGCGCCGGTGCCGACTTTTTTACCACCCGAGGGTGACGCGGCGGTTCAGTTGCTGATCGTCGGGCTGGCGCCTGGCCTGCGCGGTGCCAATCGAACGGGCCGCCCGTTCACCGGCGACTATGCCGGCGACATGCTCTACTCGACGATGATTTCGCACGGTTTTGCGCGCGGAGAGTTCAAGGCGCGGCCAGATGACGGATTGGAGCTGGTCGGCACCGCGATCACCAACGCGGTGCGCTGCGTGCCGCCGGAGAACAAGCCGGTGGGCGCTGAGATTGCCACCTGCCGGACATTCCTGGTGCCGACGATCGCCAGGTTCCCGAACCTGCGCGCCGTGCTGGCACTGGGATCGATCGCGCACCAGTCGACGGTGCGGGCATTGGGCGGGCGTGTCGCCGCCTATCCGTTCAAGCATGGCGGGCAGCTGCCGGCCGGCAGCATCACGCTGTTTTCGAGCTATCATTGCTCGCGCTACAACACCAACACCGGTGTGCTGACCGAAGCGATGTTCGTTAGCGTTTTCAGCCAGATAGCGGCGTTCCTGCAGAAATAGAGTCGGGCGCCAGCGGATCAGCTTGATGGCGCAAACAGTGCAGCCAGCACCGCCGGCCCACCCTTCAGCACATTCATATCGACATCGCCATTGATGCCGTCGACGCGACCCCTGTTGTGGTACTGCCAGTAGACCCAGTCGTCGCGGTCCGGCTCCAGGAGCAACGAGCGGAGCCAGAGCGGACGGGCAGCAATGCGCCCTGCATAGGTCTGCGCTGCCTCATCGGTCAGATAGACGATCGCAGGCTTGCCGAACGTCGCCTCGACTGGAGCGAGGAACGCGGCCAGTTCGGCGTTCAATTGTTCGGGCGTCGGCCGCTGCGGGCAGTTGCCGCCGAATTCGATGTCGACGACCGGCGGCAGCAGCGGCTGGTCGTGCGG
>NZ_RZRR01000372.1:0-5122 GCF_003998555.1 Mesorhizobium sp. M7A.F.Ca.CA.002.09.1.1
GATCCTGTTCGTCGAGGGCGGCCGGATCGTCGAGCGCGGCACGCATGAGGAGTTGCTGGCGCTCGGTGGACGCTACCGCGCGCTCCATGACCTGCAGTTGCGGCCGGACGATGAGCGGCCCGTGGCGGGAGCCGCGTGATGCAGACACCGGCCGACGACGAGGAGGAAGACACCAGCGGGCCACCGACAAAGGCGGTCGTGGGCTCGCACCGCGACGACGAAGAGGTCTTCGGCAAAGCTTATGACCCTCGCATCGTGCGGCGTATCTGGAGCTTCGTGAGGCCGTATCAGAACCGGATTTTCATCTCAGTCGCCGCGGTGCTGGTGTTCACGCTGACCCAGCTGGCGATCCCGCTGGTCATCCGCTACGCCATCGACCACGGCATGACGGCTGGCAAGCTCGACCAATCGGTAATGATCGCCGCGATCAGCGCTTTCGCCGTGATCATCCTGATCAACTATGCTGCCAGCTATGTGCAGGAAAGCGTCGTCGGCAAGGTGGCCGAAAACGTGCTGTCGGACCTGCGCCGCGCCATGTTCAGCCATCTGCAACGGGTCTCGCTGAGCTTCATGGACAAGACCGAGGTCGGCCGGCTGATGTCGCGCCTGCAGGGCGACGTCAATTCGATGCAGGAATTCCTCGAAACATCGGTGATGTCGGTAGGCGACATCGTGCTGTTGTTCGGCATCGTCAGCGTGCTTTTGTGGCTCGATTTCCGACTGGGCCTGCTGACGCTGTCGACCATGCCGGTGCTGTTCATCGTGCGCCTTTTCTGGCTGCCGCGCGCCAAGGTCGCCTTCATGGCCGCGCACGAAACCAACTCGATCGCCAACGGCGCACTGGCCGAAGGCATCCATGGCGTGCGCACGGTGCAGAGCCTCGAGCGCCAGCACGTCAATTTCGACCTCTACGACGAAAAGGTGCTGGCCAACCTCAATGCCCATTTGAGGTCGGCGAAATACGCGCAGGTAATGGTGCCGATCGTCGACACGCTGACCGGCATCGCCATGGCAACTGTCATCGTCGTCGGCGGGTCGATGGTGCTCTCGCACAGCCTCGACATCGGCGTCATGGTGGCGTTCCTGTTCTACATCCAGCGCTTCTTCGACCCGATCCGCTCGCTGACCATGCAATACAGCGTCATGCAGCGCGCCATGGCTTCGGGCCAGCGCATCTCCGAAGTGCTCGACGTGCCGGTCGATGTCAGCGACAGGCAAGGTGCGGTGGCGCTGTCGCGCGATATGGACGGCTCGGTCGAGTTCAGGAACGTCACTTTCGGTTATAGGCCGAACCAGCCGGTGCTGAAGAACATCTCCTTCCGCGTCAACCCGGGCGAGACCGTAGCCCTTGTCGGCCCGACCGGATCGGGCAAATCCAGCTCGATGGCGCTGGTGCACCGCTTCTACGATGTCTGGTCGGGTGAGGTTCTGGTCGGCGGCCATGATGTGCGTGACCTCACCCAGGATTCGCTCGGCGATCAGGTGGCGATGGTGCTGCAGGAGCCGTTCCTGTTCTCCGGCTCGGTGCTGGAAAACATCCGCTACCACAAGACATCAGCCAGCCGCGAGGAGGTGGTCCGCGCCGCACAAGCCGTCGGCGCGCACGATTTCATCGAGAACCTGCCAGATGGCTACGATACCGAACTCGAGCAGCGCGGCGGCAATCTCTCGCTGGGCCAGCGCCAGCTGATCAGCTTCGCGCGCGCGCTGGTGGCGGATGCAAAGATCCTGGTGCTCGACGAAGCCACGGCCAGCATCGATTCCTACACCGAGATGCTGATCCAGAAGGCGCTGATCACGCTGCTGGAAGGCCGCACCGGGCTGGTCATCGCCCACCGTCTGGCCACTATCCGCGGCGCCGACCGCATCATCGTGCTGCAGAACGGCGAGATCGTCGAAAGCGGCAACCACGAACAGCTGATGGCAAGAAAAGGCCTCTACGCCCGCCTCTACAACATGAACTACGCCTCGTTCGACGACATTTCCGAAGGCGAGCTGGAACTGGACGCGGCAGTCGGCAAGGCGACGTGATTGGACCTGCAAACGACCGCAGGCGCCTAGGCCATTTCGGGGCGTTTTGAACCCTCGCGGATGGCCTTGTGCACGCCGCGTTGCAGATCCATGAATACAGGGCTTTCCATCACCTCTTCGCGGCGCGGGCGCTCGATATCCACGTTGAATGTCTGCGTGATACGTCCCGGGCCGATGCCCATGACGACGATGCGGTCCGACAGATAGACGGCCTCCTCCACATCATGGGTGACAAACAGGACGGTCAACCTGTGTTCCTCCCAGATCTGGGTCAGCAGTTCCTGCATCTGATGCCGGGTCAAGGCATCGAGCGCGCCGAAGGGCTCGTCCATCAACAGCATCTTGGGCCGGTAGGAAAGCGCGCGCGCAATGGCGACGCGTTGTTTCATGCCGCCCGAGAGTTCGGCTGGATAGCGGTCCGCACTACCAGACAGCTTGACGAGTTCGAGATGCTCCAGCGCGATCCTGCGGCAGGTCGGGCGATCGTAACCAGCGGCCTTGAGCGCAAACTCGATGTTCTGCCGCGCCGTCAGCCAGGGAAGCAGCGTGTAGGACTGAAAGACGACGCCACGGTCGAGTCCAGGCTGCAGGATCGGCGCGCCATCGATGCTGAGATCGCCCGCGTCGAAGTCCTGCAGTCCGGCCACGATCGACAGCAGCGTGCTCTTGCCGCAGCCCGACGTGCCGACCAGGGAGACAAACTCGTTGTCGGCAAGATCCAGGTTGATACCGCGCAGCACTTCCGTGCGCCGCTCGCCCGTGCCGAAGCTCTTGTGGAGACCGGCGATCCGCAATTTGGGGCTCATCGGCTGGACCTCATTGCGAGCGGCCCTCTTGCTTGAACAGCACCTTTTCCAGCGCCTTCATCACCTGGTCGGTGATGAGGCCGAGCAGGCCGAGCAGCAGGATGTAGCCGATGATGGTGTTGGTCTGGAAATAGCGCTGGGACACGGTGATGCGATAGCCGAGCCCCGAAGTGGCGGCGACGAGTTCGGCCAGCACCAGCCAGGTCCATGCCCAGCCCAAGCTGATGCGCAGCGTATCCCAGATGCCCGGCAAGGCGCTGGGCACGACGATGCGCGTCAGGATCTTGCGATCCGGCAGGCCTAGCGTGCGCCCAAGGCCGATGAAATCGGCTGGAACCCGTTTTACATTGTCCATGATCATCAGCACCTGCTGGAAGAACGTGCCGATGAAGATGATCAGGAATTTCTGCGAATCGCCGGTGCCAGCCCAAAGGATGGAGAGCGGCACGAAAGCGACGACCGGCATGTAGCGGATGAAATCCACCAGCGGCTCGATGGCCGCTTCCCAGGAACGGAAACTGCCAATCAGCACGCCGATCGGTATCGACAGGGCCGAGGCGATGAGGAAGCCGATGGAGATACGGTACATCGAGGCTTTGAGGTCCAGCCACAACGTGCCGTCGGCCGCGAGCTTGGCGATCTGCATAGCGACGCTGCCCGGCGATGGCAGGAAGATCGGCTTTACCAATCCCAGTCCGGTCGCCGCCCACCAGGCAAGGCCGAGCCCGACGAACACGGCCACCGCGATCACCAGGAAGCGCGACCTGGCGATGGGCACGCCGATGCCGGAGGATCGGCGACGCCTCGCCTGTTTCGTGGGACGAGCCGGATCCGTTTGAGCGGGACGCTCCCCGGGCATCTGCGTCACCACCGCGATCCGGCCTTGGTCATTCCGCCGCCTTGACGAACGACGGGTCGATCATCTGCTCCGGCGTCACATCGGCCTGCAGCAGCTTGGCGTTCTTGGCGGCGGCTTCGACATCGGCGAAGGTCTTGGTGGTGAAATCACCGGTCAGCGCCGCCTTGTTTTCGGCGAGTGAGTAGTAACGCACGCCGTCAAAGGCGGTGTTGAGGTCCTTGACGTCCGAACCGACAGCCTTGGCGATGATGGCGCGCCCACCGGGCGTATCGGCATTGTAGTCCTTGAGCGCTGCGTCCCAGCTTTTGATCATGGCCAGCACTTGGCCGGGCCGCGACTTGATCACCTCGTCACGCACCACCAGCACGTCGCTGATCAGGCCGGGATCCTCGCCGGCGGTGAACAGCAGCTTGAGGTCCTTGTTCTGCGCCATGGCGACGGTGAGGTACGGTTCATAGGTCACCGCGACCGGCACCTGGCCGGCGATCAAGGCGCTGCCGGCGTCGGACGCAGGCATCGGAACCGGCTTCACATCGTCGATCGACATGCCGTTCCTGGTGAGCGCGTATTTGAGCAGGATGTCGCTCGTCGTGCCTTCCTCGAAGGCCACCTGCTTGCCCTTGAGGTCCGCGATGGAGGTGACGTCCTTGCCAGCGATGATCGCGTCGGCGGTCATGGAGACGTCGAGCAGCAGCACGATCTTCACCGGCAGGCCGGCCGCAACCATGCCCATCGCCGTGTGGGTGGCGATGTTGGCGGCGTCGAGCTGGCCGCTTGCAAGTGCTGCATTGATGTCCTTGTCCTCGGCGAAGTTGACGATCTGGACGTCGCTCAGCCCGTTCGTCTTGAACAGGCCCTTGGCCTCGGCGACATGCCACTGGCCATAGCCGAGCCAGGGCTCGATGCCGATCTTGAACGCTCCTGCCTCGGGCGTGGTGGGAATGGCCGCATCGGCCGCGTAGGCCGCCGGGGCGGCGGCGAGCCCGATGGCGGCGGCCATCACGAGCGCGCGAAATTGTCCTGTTAGGTTACGCATCATCCTTGTTCCCCTTGATGATCGGACCGCTTTTTCTGACTGAGGTAGCCGGTCCGGTGAGACTGCGGGTTTCTGCTCTTGCGGCACTGTGCCTCGGCGTCTTACCTGCCACTTCATGGTGAAGTGCGCGGATATTTCAGCGTCAGCGGGAGCGGATGTCAAGGCTAAAATACATACATGCATATACAAGTTGGAAAGACTCAATTTTTACGCGCTCCGGGATCGATCCGGTCTAGAAAATCGGTCACCCGATCGGTTCCGGCAACAGGTTCGCTGCCGACCATGACCGCCACCGAAAAGGCAATAAGGGAAGAAACCGGCGTGTGGCTGCGTGCGCCGGCGCGCAGGTTCATGACCAGCGTCGGCGACAGGAAGAGACCGGCCCGGAGC
>NZ_RZRR01000373.1:0-5120 GCF_003998555.1 Mesorhizobium sp. M7A.F.Ca.CA.002.09.1.1
GCCCATGATCGGTGCGAAGAAGAACTGCATCGCCGCATAGACGAAGAACAGCCAGCCGCCTTCGATCGCCGCGCCGCTGATGCTGACCCCGGTCAATTCCCGGAGATAGGCCGGCAGCACCGGCATGATCATGCCGAAGCCGATAATGTCGAGCAGCAGCGTGGTGAAGACGAGCGCAAGGCCCCGTCTGGCGGTTTTGGGGTCGATCATGCAGGATCAAGCTCCTCTGCTCGCCCTCAGGCGCAGGCGGACGCACCTTATAGGCGAGCTCGCGGAAAGGAACAATGCAGGAACAGGCCGAATCTATTCATCCTGACACCACCTGACGGCAGCATCGCCGGCAGGTGAAGCTCGACAACGGTCTGGTCAGATCGGCCCACTCAGCGTGTTGCAATCCGACAGCTTGCCGCTCTTGTAACCACGCGCCAGCCAGGTCTGCCGCTGCTGCGAGGTGCCGTGGTTGAAGCTTTCCGGCACGACATAGCCCTGCATCTTCTTCTGCAGCGTGTCGTCGCCGATCTGCTTGGCGGCGTTCAGCGCGCTTTCGATGTCGCCCTGCTCCAATATGCCTTTCTGTCCGGTGTAGTGGGCCCACACACCGGCAAAGCAGTCGGCCTGAAGCTCGATTCGCACCGACATCTGGTTGGCCTCGACCTCGCCCATGCTCTGCCGCATCTGGTTGAACTTGGACATGATGCCGGTCAGGTTCTGCACATGATGGCCGATTTCATGCGCGATCACATAGGCGCGGGCAAATTCGCCCGAAGCGCCGAACTGCTGGTCGAGTTGCTGGAAGAAGGTCATGTCCAGATAGACCTTGTGGTCGCCGGGACAATAGAACGGTCCGGCCGCCGCGGAGGCAAAGCCGCAGGCCGAGCGCACCTGGCCGGAAAACAGCACCAGCTTGGGATCCTCGTAGGTCAATCCCTGCGACTTGAAGATGCCGGTCCAGGTGTCCTCGGTCTCGGCCAGCACGGTCGCCACGAACTGCTTCATCTCGTCATTGGCCGGTGTGGCACCGTTGTCCTGGCCGCTATTGTCGGTGATCTGGCCGCCGCCGCCCGGCAGCAGGCCGCCGTCGCCACCGCCCAGGATCGTCGAAGGATCGAAGCCGAAATACCATCCGGCCAGCACCACCAGGATGACGAGGAAGATGCTGCCGCCGCCACCGGTACGGCCGCCGATCGGAATGCGGAACTGGCCACCGCCGCCGCCGAGTCCGCCGCCGCCGCTGTCGCTGCGGTCGTCCTCGATATTGTCACTCTGACGACGGCCCTTCCAGAGCATGGCAACTCCTCGTGCAGCAAACCTCCCCGTTGCTCCGGGGCGACAAACAATTATCTCAACGGTTGCGCCAAGTCACAGCATTTTTCGATGGCCTTTTTGGCCACACGGGTTGCCTTGCGGCCAAGTTCGTTGTGGCGAGCGGCTCGGCGTGGCAATCGTCCCCGTGGCCTACAGCCGATCACGTAAGCCCGACAGAGAGCTAATCTTCCTGCTTGGCGCCGGCGCTCTTGCCGTCGGAGCTCTTCGAACGCTCCTCGAAACGCGCCGCGCCCTTTTTCAGCGGATGGCCGGTTTCGGCTTCGGTCTTGCGCTCATCCCTGGCCGCCGCCTGTTTCAGTCCCTCGGCTGCCTGCTTGCCCTTTGCCGCCGGCGTTTGTTCGATGCCCATCGTTTCCTCCCTTTCGCGCGCCAATCGCACGGATCTGGTGCAAACGTGTCTGGCGTGCGACGGTTCCGGCGACGCGGGAACTCTGGCGCTCAGCGCGCCGTCATCGCCTTGCGGAAGGCTTCCAGCGTCTCGGCGCTGACATGGTGCTCGATGCCCTCGGCATCGATGCGCGCTGTCTCCGCACTGACACCGAGCGAGCGCAAGAAAGCTTCCACCGTCTGGTGGCGGATGCGGCTTTCCTCCGCGACTTTGCGGCCGGCTTCGGTCAGGAACACGCCACGATAGGGCTTTCTCGACACCAGACCGTCGGCGCACAGCCTGGTCAGCATCTTGGCCACCGTCGGCTGCGCGACGCCGAGCCGTGCGGCGATGTCGACCTGACGCGCCTCGTTGCCGTCTTCGATCAGGTCGGCGATCAGCTCGACATAATCCTCGACCAACGCACTGCGGCGCGCTTCGCGCTGCTGCCGGAAGCCCTCCGAATGAATTTCGGCGTCGAGCAGCGGCTCGCGCGGAACTGGTCTGTTCTTCAGCACCAATACGCGCTCCTCCCAGGACTATTTGCCATCCATGCTTTCATAGCACGGGCTCTGATTCTTCAGGCCGTTTATTTGCATTCCGCCACAGGTGCAACCGGGGCTTCCGATTGCCGCTTCACCCGATGACCGCCAGCCGGATAAAAAGCAACGACAATGAAATATAGCATATTGCATAATGTTGAGCCATGGCATAGCTTAAGCCAACATCGTCCAGTCTCGCGGAAAGCCCTCCTTCATGTCCGAAGCCGAAGCCACAGCCTCCCGTTCCTCATGGCGGTTCGCCAGGCCCGACGAGGACGAGCAGCCCAGCCTGCGCGAAGTCAATTCCTCTATCGCCGTGCCGAACTCGGGCGTCTGGTTCCGTCGCCTGTTCGCCTTCATGGGTCCCGGCTACATGGTCTCGGTCGGCTATATGGACCCCGGCAACTGGGCGACCGACCTCGCCGGCGGCGCCCAGTTCGGTTACACGCTGCTGTTCATCATCATGCTGTCCAACCTGATGGCGATCCTTTTGCAGGCGCTGGCGGCACGGCTCGGCATCGCCACCGGCCGCGACCTCGCCCAGGCCTGCCGGGCCTATTATCCCCGGCCGGTGAACTTCGTGCTGTGGATCGCCTGCGAGCTGGCCATCATCGCCTGCGACCTGGCCGAAGTCATCGGCACCGCGATCGCATTGCAGCTTCTGTTCGGCATTCCGCTGATCGGCGGCGCCATGCTGACGGCGCTCGATGCCTTCCTCGTGCTGCTCCTGATGAACAAGGGGTTTCGCTATCTCGAAGCCTTCGTCATCGCGCTTTTGATCATCATCTTCAGCTGCTTCGCCATCCAGATCTTCGTCGCCGCCCCGCCGGCCGGTTCGATCCTGCATGCCATGTTCGTGCCGTCGTCGGAAATCGTCACCAATCCGGCGATGCTCTACATCGCCATCGGCATCATCGGCGCCACCGTCATGCCGCATAATCTCTATCTGCACTCCTCGATCGTGCAGACCCGCGCCTATGAACGCACCGACAAGGGCAAGCGCGACGCCATCAAATGGGCAACGACGGACTCGACCATCGCCCTGATGCTGGCTTTGTTCGTCAACGCCTCGATCCTGATCGTGTCCGCGGTCGCCTTTCACAACACCGGCCACCAGGACGTCGCAGAGATCGGCCAGGCCTTCGAGCTGCTGTCGCCGCTGCTCGGCCTCGGCATCGCCTCGATCCTGTTCGCTGTGGCGCTGCTGGCTTCCGGCCTGAACTCGACGGTGACGGCCACGCTCGCCGGCCAGATTGTTATGGAAGGCTTCCTGCGCCTGCGCATCCCCAACTGGGCACGCCGGCTGCTGACGCGCGGCCTCGCCATTATCCCGGTGGTGGTCGTCACCGCGCTCTATGGCGAAAAGGGCACCGGCCAGTTGCTGGTGTTCAGCCAGGTCATCCTGTCGATGCAACTGCCCTTCGCGGTCGTCCCGCTGGTGCAGTTCGTCTCCGACAAGAAGAAGATGGGCAATCTCGCCATTCCGCGCGGCGTCGCAGCCCTTGCCTGGGTGGTCGCCGCGATCATCCTGGTGCTCAACTTCAAGCTGCTCTACGACACCATGTTCGGGGTCGGCTGAGTTCCGCTTCGCCTGGAAACCAGCTGCCCTCTGCGCAGGGGGCAGCCTCGCGACAAATCGGCAATCCGCGCTATGTTTTCCGGCATCATGACCCGGATCGAAGACATCAGGAAATTCTACGCGCGGCTGCTGGCCGCCAATGCCGGCTCGCCCGACCCACGTCTGGAAGCGGCTTTCGCCGACGTGCCGCGCGAAGCGTTTCTCGGTCCCGGACCGTGGACGGTCGTCGCCGGCAACGGCAGGGTCACAACACCAAGCGCCGATCCGGCTCATATCTATCAGAACGTGCTGGTGGCGCTCGACGACGACAAGGGCATCAACAATGGCGAGCCATTCCTGCACGCCATGTGGATTGGAAAGCTTGAACCGAAACCCGGTGAGGCGGTTTGCCATATCGGCGCCGGCACCGGCTACTACACCGCCGTGCTGGCCCGGCTGGTTTCGCCAGGCGGCATCGTCACCGCTTTCGAACTCGACGAGAAGCTGGCCGATCTGGCGCGTCAAAATCTCGAAGCCTATGGCAATGCGACGGTGGTCCATGGCGATGCCGTGACGACGCCCCTGCCGCCATCCGACATCATCTATGTCAATGCCGGGGTCGCAGCGCCCCCGGCCGGATGGCTGAAGGCGCTGCGGCCAGGCGGCCGCATGATCTTTCCCTGGCGGCCGGCCGAGCGCGTCCCGCTGGCGGTGATGGTGACACGCACGCAAAAAGGCTTCGCCTGCGATCCGTTCATGCGGTCGTGGTTCATTCCCTGTGTCGGCGCCTCGGTCGCGGACCCCGCGGCGATGATCCCCACCGGCGAGCAGGCCGCGCGCAGCCGCTCGATCTGGCTGGCGCAGGACAGGGCGCCGGACGACACCGCCACCGCCATATCAGGCGATGTCTGGTTCTCGTCGGAAAATCTCCACACCGAGCCTCGCAAGCAACGGTGATTTTCCAAAATTTCGTCCTGTCCTGTCGGACCGGTGGCTCGTCGCCCGTCCTTGGGCTGAAGTCCGCCGCGACGGCGTGGACCGAAGAACGGGAGCATTGGAATGAGAAAGATCATCTCTGCGACATTCATCAGCCTCGACGGCGTCATGCAGGCGCCCGGCGGCCCGCAAGAGGATCCGGTCGGCGGCTTCAAGTTCGGCGGCTGGACCTTCCATTACTTCGACGAGGCGGGGGGCGCGGCGATGGATGAACTGTTCTCCAAGCCTTTCGCCCTGCTTCTCCGCCGCAGGACCTACGATATCTTCGCCGCCTACTGGCCATATCAGAAAGATCCGATCGCGGATGCCTTCAACCCTGCGGCCAAATATG
>NZ_RZRR01000374.1:0-5116 GCF_003998555.1 Mesorhizobium sp. M7A.F.Ca.CA.002.09.1.1
GCGGCGAACCGGCCACTCACCCTTCTATCCCATCACGCCCGACCACCGTCATCATCGTTCCGGTCATGGTGGCGATCAGCTTGGCCTCGCCGTCGGCGGCAAAGGCGTAGGCCTGGCCGTCGGCGACGATGATGGTGCGGCCTGGCTTGGTCACCGAGCCGCGGAACAGGAAGCGCTCGCCCCTGCCCGGCGCCAGCAGGTTGACCTTGAACTCGATGGTCAGCACGCCGGAATTTTCCGGCATCAGCGAAAAAGCGGCATAGCCGCAGGCCGAGTCCAGCGCGGTCGAAATGACGCCGGCATGGAGGAAGCCGTGCTGCTGGGTGAGTGCCGCCGAATAGGGCATCTCGATCTCGATGATGCCGGGCGTCACCAGCGTCAGTTCGGCGCCGATCGTGGCCATCGCCTTCTGGCGTGCGAAGGAGGTCCTGACGCGATCCTCATAGTCCGGGGCGGGTACGATCTTTGCTGCCATGGCCGCTGCCTTCCTTTATGCGGATAAGCTTATTGCAGAGGCATGGACGGCAGGCAAATGCTTTTGCTGCACTGCACAATCGACCTGGCCTGCCTGCTGGCGCCACGCATCCGTCAGGAATTGGCGACATCCGATCGGATTCAGGCCGACCTGCGCAACGCACAGAAGTAAAACCCGTCGGTGCCGCTCAGCGCCGGCGACAGCGAGATGTCGCCTTTGGCGCCGATGCGCGCGGCTGCCGGATGGCCGGGAAAACGGCTGTCCCAGAGCTGGCGGTGGTCGACGGGAACAAAGCCGCTGTTACGGTCCCGAAAGGCCGCGATCTGCTCGCCATTCTCCTCATCAAACACCGAGCAGGTGATGTAGACCAGCAGGCCGCCCGGTTTGACATAGGCTTTGGCCGCATCGAGGATCGCCGACTGTTCGCCCTTGCGGGTATCGAGCTGCCTCTGCGTCAGCCGCCATTTGGCGTCGGGGCGGCGCCGCCAGGTGCCGCTGCCGGTGCAGGGCGCGTCGACCAGCACGATGTCCATGTGGTTGCCGAGCGGCGCGAGTTCCGTGGGCTTGGTGACCACCTGCACATTGCGGTTTTCCGAACGACGGATGCGGTCGAAGATCGGCGCCAGCCGTGCTTTCTCCGCATCATGGGCAAAGATCTGGCCACGATTTTCCATCGAAGCCGACAGTGCCAGCGTCTTGCCGCCGGCGCCGGCGCAGAAATCCAGCACCTGCATGCCGGCTTCGGCCCCGGCAAGGGCGGCCGCGATCTGCGAGCCTTCGTCCTGGACCTCGAACCAACCCTTCTGGAAGGCCGGTTCGGCCTGCACATTCGGGTGCCGGCCATCGCCGTCGATCGGTGGAATGCGGATGCCGTGCGGGGCGATTGCCGCGGGTTTGGCGCCGGTTCCCGTCAGTTCGGCCAGCACCTTGTCGCGGTTGGCCTGCAAGGTGTTGACCCTGAGGTCGAGCGGCGGGCGCGTTGCCAGCGCGGCGCCCTCGTCGGCCCAGCTCGGGCCGAAGGCTCGCTCGAAAAGCGGCGCGCACCAGTCGGGAACATCCGCCCGCACCGCGTCCGGCGCATCGGCGAGCCGACCGTCGGCGATGGCCTGAAGCTCGGCGGCGGTCAGCAGCGGCGGTGCGAACTTGTCACCATCCAGCGCCTCGTTGAGCGACTGGGCCGTCTGCCCCCATTCGAGCAGCAGGGCGCCGAAGCCAATGGCGCGCGGCGTGTCCTGCCCCAGCAGCCAGCCCGCGGAACGCTTGTGGCGCAAGGCGTCATAGACGATGTTGCCGATGGCCGCACGGTCGCCGCCGCCGGCGAAGCGATGCGACAGGCCCCAATCCTTCAGCGCGTCCGCCACCGGCCGGTGGCGCCGGCCGATGTCTTCCAGCACTTCGATGGCCGCAGCCAGCCTTCCGCCCAGTCGCATTGTCTTGTTCCGTCACGCAGAAAATTATTCCGGCCCTGCTCTAGAGCGCGCAACCGGCGCGCACAAGCAGGTCGGCCGGCACAACCGCTCTGCTTTCCAACTTTTCTGGTTGCGAATACTCTTCCGATTGTGATTCGCGGCGCGAAAAGGTGAACCGGCGGATCGACACGAGGAGAGGGCAATGAAGACTTATCTGGCGGAAGTTCTAGGCACATTTCTATTGGTGTTCATCGGTACGGCTTCTGTGGTGACGGGCGGCTTCGGCGGCGCGCTGCCGCTTGGCCAGGAAGGGATCGGTCTGGCGTTCGGCATCGGCCTCATCGCCGCGGCCTATGCGATCGGCCCCATTTCGGGCGCGCATCTCAACCCGGCGGTGACGCTCGGCGTCTTCCTTGCCGGCCGCCTGCCGGCCAAGGACGTCATCCCCTACTGGATCGCGCAGGTCATCGGCGGCGTCCTTGCTTCACTGGCGTTGTGGATCATCGTCTCCGGCCAGGTTGGCGGACACACCACCGGCTTCGGCGCCAATGGCTGGGATGTGACGAAATGGGGTGTCAGTTCGGCCTTCCTGTGGGAAGTGATCGGCACCTTCACCTTCGTCACCGTGATCCTTGGCGTCACGGCCGAAAAGCACTCGACGGCGTTCGCCGGACTGGTCATCGGCCTGACGCTGGCAGGGCTGCACTTCGCCATCATCCCGGTGACCGGCACGTCGCTCAACCCGGCCCGCTCGATCGGTCCGGCGCTGTTTTCGGGAACTGCGGCGATCGGCCAGCTCTGGCTGTTCATCGTGGCACCGTTGATCGGCGGCGCCATTGCCGGCGTCGTCGCCAAGGCGCGCATCTTCGAGAAGGACTGAGCTCTTTGGAAGGCTGAATATGCGAAGGCGCGGGCCATGGCCCGCGCTTTTTTTGTGGATCTTCTCTTGGGTGGATTCTCTTGCCGTCAAAGCACCCGCGACAGGAACTCGCGGGTTCGGGGCGATACCGGATTGGCAATCATCTCGCGCGGAGCGCCGCGTTCGATGATCACACCGCCATCCATGAAAACCAGCTGATCGCCGATCTCGCGGGCGAAGCCTACCTCGTGGGTGACCACGACCATCGTCATGCCGCTTTCGGCCAGATCGCGCATGACCTGCAGCACCTCGCCAACGAGTTCGGGGTCGAGCGCCGATGTCGGCTCATCGAAGAGCAGGACTTTCGGCTTCATCGCCATCGCGCGCGCGATGGCGACACGCTGCTGCTGGCCGCCGGACAGTTCCCTCGGATACCGGTCGACCTTGTCCAGGAGACCGACGCGCCGAAGCAGAATCTCCGCTTCGGCCTTTGCCTCGTCCGGGGGGATGCGCCGAACCTGCGTCGGCGCCTCAATCAAATTCTCCATCACGGTCATGTGGGAGAACAGGTTGAACGACTGAAACAGCATGCCGGTCTCGGCGCGCCGCCGGCAAAGCAGGTCGTCCTTGACCTCGTAGAGCTTGTCGTCCCTAAGGTCGTAGCCGACGAACTGACTGTCGACGAGCAGGATGCCGGCGCTGAGCTTCTCGAGATGGTTGATGCAGCGCAGGAATGTGCTCTTGCCGGAACCCGAAGGGCCGATGATGCAGGCGACCGATCCGACGGGTACGTCGAGATCGACACCCTTGAGAACCTCGAGCGGACCATAGGATTTGCGCACGCCGCGCGCGAAAACCATGGAGTCGGCTGGGACGCCGAAGCGGGCGCGATTTTCGTCCTTCACGTCGCTCATCGGGAAATGCCACGCAGGCTGATGATGTTGCGCAGGAAGCGCATCGTCACGGCATCGCGGCGCGTATCGCTGCGACCGAAATGTCGCTCGAGGAAATGCTGTCCCACCGACATGATGCTGACTACCGCGAGATACCAGAAGGCGACCACGATCAGAAGCGGGATCGTCTCGAAGGTGCGCGCATAGATGCTCTGCGCCGAATAGAACAGGTCGTCGACGGCGATGAATGTCACCAGCGACGTCATCTTCAGGAGGTTAATGGCCTCATTGCCGGTTGGCGGCAGTACGAAGCGCATCGCCTGCGGCAGCGTGATGCGCTTCAGGATCATGCGGTACGGCATGCCAAGCGCGCTCGCCGCCTCAGCCTGGCCCGACGGCACCGACTTGATGCCGGCCCGGATGATCTCGGCCATGTAGCCCGCCTCGCACAGGGAAAGGGCGACGACGGCAGAGAAGAACGGAGTCATGAAATCATTGGTGCGCACGGAAAACAGCGTGCCGACAAAGGGGATGGTCAACGAGACTTCGCGCACCAGCAGCGACAGGTTGAACCAGAAGATCAGCTGTATCAGGGCCGGTACGCCACGGAAAAACCAGACGTACAGACCCGCGAAGGCACGCAGCACCGGGCTTGGCGACACGCGCATGATGGCGATGACCGTGCCGACAACGATCGCCAATATCATGATCACCGCGGTGAGCATCAAGGTGTTGCCAAGGCCGCGCATGACAGAGGGATGCAGGAGGTAACTCACCACCGTAGGCCAGGCAAAGGCAGGGTTGCTGGCGAAGGCCCGGATGATCAGGAATGCCACCAGCAGGGCCAGCGCCGTGCCGACCCAGATGCCGTAGCGGCGCTGCGGCATGACGGTCAGGCGCGAAACCGCCTCGGCGACGCCCGGCTCGATGCGTATCTCGTTTGGGTGGGCCGCGCCCATCGCTGCTTCTCCTGGTCTTGATCCGGAAGCGGCGCCCGGCACGAGACCGGACGCCGACAACCGCTATCGCATCAGCCCCAAATGATTTCGGAAAGCATGATCAAAGTTTTAGAACAAAGTGCGTCCGACTGGACAAAACTTTGTCAGTCGGCGCGCAACGCCTCCATGCTGCCGACGAAATAGGGCTCCTTGATCGCGTAGGCGCCCATGCCGTATTTGTCGAGAATAGCCTTGTAGGTGCCGTTCTTGAACAGCTCGGAGAGTGCGCCCACCATCATATCGGCGGTCTCCTTGTCGTCCTTGGCGATCGCCATGCCGAGCGGCGCGACTTCATAGAGGGTCGGCAGCACCACGAGCTGGCCCTTGCTGGTGACCTCGAAATAGCTCGAGGCGGTCGCATCGTCCATGCGGGCGTCGACGCGGTCGGACAGCACCGCCTGGACGATATCCGTCGACGAGTTGAAGACCGATTTTTCGATGGCTGCCTGGCCCTTGCCGGTGCAATCCGTGCTCAGCTTGTC
>NZ_RZRR01000375.1:0-5108 GCF_003998555.1 Mesorhizobium sp. M7A.F.Ca.CA.002.09.1.1
TGTCGATGCTGGTCGACTTCTTCCAGCCGCTGCGGCGTGCGTTGTTTCCCGTCTTCATCGTCAGCCAGACCTTGCCGCTGGTGGCGGTCGCGCCGCTGGTGGTGCTGTGGTTCGGCTTCGGGCTGGCGCCCAAGATCATGCTGGTGGCGCTGGTCACCTTTTTTCCGATGCTGGTTGCATTGGTCGAAGGCTATGAGGCGACCGAGGCCGAGATCGGGCAAATGCTGCGCGCCATGGGGGCAGGGCGCTGGCGCATCTTCCTGCTGGCGCGGCTGCCTTCGGCGCTGCCTTACTTCTTTGCCGGGTTGAGGATCTCCATCACCTATGCGGTGGTCGGCGCCATCTTCGCTGAATATGCCGGTGCCGCGAAGGGTCTGGGCATCTACATGCTCAACGCCAAAAACAATTTCCGTCCTGATCTGGTTCTTGCCGCCGTCGGTGTCAGCGCGGCGCTGACCCTTGTCCTGTTCGGGTTGACCGTGTTGCTGCAGCGCCTTGCCATGCCCTGGGAGCGAGCCGACAGGGAAACTGCCGGGAAGGGGGCCTGGCGATGAGCCGGCTCGAACTGCGGCATGTGCACAAGGCGTTCGGTGGGCTCGACGTGCTGGCCGATATTTCGCTCAGCGTCGGCGCTGGTGAGTTCGTCTCGATCCTTGGACCCTCGGGTGCCGGCAAGTCGACGCTGTTCCAGCTTCTGACCGGCGCCGAGCATGGCGAGGGCGAGATGTTGTTCGACGGCGCGCGGCTCGACGACCACGGCAGGCACTTCGCCTTCATGCCGCAGCGCGACGCGCTGATGCCATGGCGGCGCATCCTCGACAACACGACGCTCGGGCTCGAAGTGCAAGGTATGAGGAGACAGGCGGCGCGGGCGCGCGTTGCGCCGTTGTTTGCCGAATTCGGGCTTGCCGGCTTCGAGCGGCATTTTCCCGCGCAGCTGTCCGGCGGCATGCGCCAGCGCGCGGCCTTGCTGCGCACCGTGGTGCAGGAGCGCGACATGCTCCTGCTCGACGAGCCGTTCGGCGCGCTCGATGCGCTGACCCGCACCGCCATGCAGCGCTGGCTCGAACAGATGTGGCGGCATCATCGCTGGACGGCGCTCTTGATCACCCATGACGTGCGCGAAGCCGTGTTCCTGTCCGACCGCATCTATGTGCTGTCGGCGCGCCCGGCCCGCATCGTGCGTGAAATCAGGGTGCCGTTGCCGCGCCCGCGCAGCCTTGGCGGCGATGCCGCGCGCCAGGCAAGCGCGCTCGAGGCCGAAATCCTCGACATCATCCTCAACCCCAATCCATCCAAAGGACACGATCATGACTGACTTGACGCGCCGGCAGGCCTTGTTGCTGACCCTTGCCACCGGCCTTCCCTTGATTGCCGGGACGGGTCGGGCTCGAGCACAATCGGCGGCACAAAAGGTCACCGTCGCCCTCGACTGGACGGTCAATACCAACCACATCGGACTGTTCGTCGCCCGCGACAAAGGGTTTTATCGCGAAGCCGGGCTCGAGGTCGACATCCTGCCCTACAGCGATACCGGTGCGGGCACGCTGGTCGCAAACCGCGTCGCCGATTTCGGCATCAACGGCACCATCAGCCTGTTCACCCAGAGAACCGCCGGGGCGGATCTGAAGGGCGTCTATGCGGTGGTGCAATCCGAAACAGGCCGCGTGGTCTTCAATGCGGCACGCAACGAGATCAAAAGCCCAAGAAGCCTCGACGGCTTGATCTATGGCGGCTTCGGCAGTGCCTGGGAAAACGCGCTGATATCGACCATCATTCGCCACGACGGCGGCAAGGGCAATTTCGAGACGGTGACGCTCGGCACCTCAGCCTATGAGGCGCTGGCCAATGGGTCGGTCGATTTCACGCTCGAAGTCTCGACCTGGGAGGGTGTCGAAGCCGAACTCAGGGGCGTCAAGCAGCGCAGCTTCGTCTATGCCGATTATGGCGTGCCTGATGAGCACACGACGCTGATCTCTTCGAGCGAAGCCTATCTCCAGGCCAATCCCAAGCCTGCGGCCGACTTCGTTCAGGCGACGCGACGCGGCTACCAGTTCGCTGTCGACCACCCCGACGATGCGGCAACCCTGCTGATCGCTGCAAACAAGGATGCCTTGACCAATCCGGCGCTGATCCACGCCTCGCTGAAGGCATTGATCGACGGCCATTATCTACGCAGCCAAAGCGGGGCCATCGGGACGATGGATCCGGCCAAGATGGAAGCGATTGGCGACTATCTCTTCGCCTCCGGCATTTTGCGCGATTCCGACGGCAAGCTGGTTGCTCGACGTCCGGATTTCGGGAGCTATTTCCGCAACGACTATCTGAGCTAGTCTGGCAAAACCAAATGACATGGGTCGCCAGTCTTTCTTGGCGACCGCGTGGAGCAGGTCGTCTGGAAGTGGCGCCCTGGCTCCCCGACAGCCAGTTTAATACCGATCTGATCTTGTTGATTAACTGCCCGGCAATGGTTGCGTGCAAAGGTCGCCCTGAGGGATCATTGGGGTGTCTGCATTGCTCATATCAAAAAGCGAGGCGCTTTCGCACGTCAGTGACGGCAGGATTCTGTCCGCAGCCCGAAAGCGTGAGATCCTGGTGGATTTGCGGGAAGGTTTCTTTCGGATCTGCGCGCTGGCCTTCGCGGGCATGTTCGTCTACCGCGGCGTGTATCACCTGATGCTCGACCCGACGCGCATCAATGTGGCGCTGGTGGCAATTTCCGAGATCCTGACCTTTACCTGGCTGCTTCTGTCGCGTCGGCCGAAGGTTCGCGACTGGAACCCGCTCACGGTGGTTGTCTCCGTGATCGCCAGCTTCGGTGTCGGTTTCATCGACCTGGAGCCGGGCGTGGCCATCATCCCGGTCCATGTTGCGGCGCCGCTGCAGGCCCTGGCGTTGGGGTTCGTAATCTGGGGAAAGATATCGCTGGGGCGTTCTTTCGCCATTCTGCCGGGCAATCGCGGCGTGATGACAGGCGGTGCCTACCGTCTGGTGCGGCATCCGATCTATGCCGGCTATCTTGCCGGCCATCTCTTGTTCCTGCTGTCGGCCTTTTCCTTCTACAATCTAGCCGTCTACGCGGTGATCACCTTCTTCCAGGTGCACCGCATCCTGCGTGAAGAGGCGCTGCTGGCCGTCACGCCGGAGTATCGGGACTATATGAAGCGCGTCCACTACAGGCTGTTCTACGGCGTCGTTTGACAGGCGCCCCGGCGCGCAGAATCGTTCGGTCTGCAACCACACTGGCAACGTTCGATCGTCAATAGACCTGCGCATTGTTTGTGCAAGCTAATATTGCGACTTTTACTGGCGTTTATTTCAGAAATTTTGAGATATATATACCACACTTCAATTTCAGTATTCTCTCTCTGTGAAGCTGAAACTCACTACCTCGCGTAATTGCTTCTGCAATCGGCTTCTCGCCATCTCCGGCCGATCGGAAAGCCCGCCACGCTGGTGGGCTTTCTGCGGTCCACAGGCGTGCCGGAATTAAATTCTGGTTGCCGTCACCAGGATGGCCGTTTCTGTTGCTGGCGTGACTTCTTCCGCGCGATGCCCGCCACAATCGCGGAACGGTAGGCCTTTGGAGCGCTCGTCTTTTGAACATCGCAGCTGCGAGGTTCAATCCTACGGCGCCGGCTCCTATGGCGGCGGCGGCCTTGGGCTCGTGCTGCTCATCGTCATCGTGCTTGTCGTACTCGGGTGCATCTAGCCGGGTTATCGCCAACTGATCGCAATCTCGTGAGCGCCCCAATGTCGGCGTGCACCGGATTGTGATGCAGGCAAGCCGGCTTGTGATCCTGCACTCTGCAAAACTTTCGTATGGTCATTGCGGTCCACACCCCCCCGTGGAAACAAGAGGAGAGGGTCCCACCCCTTGTCCTCCTCCAAGGCCCGCTCCGGTTCACCGTAGCGGGCTTTTGCTTGCTGGCGAGGCAAAACCGGCTCGCATCAAACCCTATGGGCGAGGCGTTCAGATGCTGGCGCCAGTCGACTACTCCATGTCAGGCACGTCACCGCTGACGAAGAGCGTGTTCGGCGGACCATATTCGCCCAGCGTCGGATCGGCCTCACGGCTCCAGGCGATGACGCCGGAATGCTTTGCCGTCAGAGCCCTGGCGGTGCGTATGGCGCGATCCTCGCTCTGCTGGTCGGCGGGTCCAAAGGCTGGGAACAACTCGCCATCCTCACCGCGATCGAACGCGACCACGACGATCAGCCTGGGATTTTTCTGGCCACTGGAATCGGACATCTTGCACCTTTGGCGCAGAACCTATCACATTGCTCGGGGTTGAAGGCCGCGAATCGATGAATGCCGACTTTGGGGAGTGGCATCGTGCAAGATCAGCGTTTCGATGAGCCGGTCAGGATTGCGCTCGGCCGATCGCGAAACTCGATCTTCAACGTGGAGCGGGTCGCTCAGGCTGCCGACATCCTGCTGAACCGCTGGCCGGTTGCGACCGGGCAAAAGCATATGGTTGCCCGCAAGGCCTGTCTGGCCGTGCTCGAGGGAAAGAAAGAAGTCTCGGCGGCAAGAGCGGCGTTCATCAACGCCGCTATCGAGGCGGACATCCTCGTCGAACCGCGTGAGGTGTCGATCCCGTAGCCTGTCCCTGGTGAAATTGAATCAGGATCTGGCTCCATCCCCTTGATGTATGCCCCTTTTTGGCGATCGCCGACCGGCTTTTCAGGGCTATTGACCTGCCTCTCGGCACGCCCTGCACGGTTATCCCGCACATTTCGCTGCCTGTTGGTCAGTCTTCGGCATCTGTTGACATAGCATCCGGGCCTCGGTATTGAACAGGATTATACAGGTTCATTGAACAGGTACCCTTATGAAGCGGCGCGCGGTTCAACTGTCTCCCGGCACGGGCAAGCCCGAGCAGATCGCCACCGTCCTCGAACATGAGATCCGTTCCGGCGTCCTCGGTTTCGGCGACCGCCTTCAAAGCGAGAACGAACTCGTCCAGCGCTTCTCCGTTAGCCGCAATACGGTCCGCAAAGGCCTCGAGGAACTGTCCAGCCGCGGGCTGATCACGACCAAGGTTGGTATCGGCTCGTTCGTCACCTTCGACGGCAAGCCGGTCGACGACTCGATCGGCTGGTCG
>NZ_RZRR01000376.1:0-5084 GCF_003998555.1 Mesorhizobium sp. M7A.F.Ca.CA.002.09.1.1
GCGCACGTCACATGCCGATGAGCTGGAAGCGACCGAGGCGCTGTCGAATTCGGACCTCAACAGTGACCAAGCAGTCGCCGGCAAGTCGAAGCGCAAGACCCTTGGCCAGGCTGCCTTGCAGATTGTCGTCGCCGATGTGTCGATGTCGCTCGACAACGTGCTGGCGGTGGCTGGAGCGGCGCGTGATCATTTTCCGGTGCTGGTCATCGGCCTTGTGCTGTCGATCGCGCTCATGGGGCTGGCTGCGACCTTCATTGCCAAGCTGCTGCATCGCCACCGCTGGATCGCCTATGTCGGCCTGCTGATCATACTCTATGTCGCGCTGGACATGGTCTATCGCGGCGCGGTGGAGGTCTGGCCACATGTGAACAACGTGGTCGGCTGAAGCTGGCGGACATCCGCGTCTTCACTCCGTCGAAGCAAGACCGCCGTGCGTTTTGCCGCATCGCGGGCCTGCCCATACCAATGCCGCAATAAGTGTGGTACTGCGCCGGCAATCCTGAAAAGCCCGGAAACCCTCTATGTCCGCTCCCCGCGTGAGTTTTGTCAGTCTTGGATGCCCGAAGGCCCTCGTGGATTCGGAGCGCATCATCACGCGCCTGCGCGCCGAAGGTTACGAAATCGCGCGCAAGCATGACGGCGCCGACCTCGTCGTCGTCAACACCTGCGGTTTTCTCGATTCCGCCCGCGACGAGTCGCTCAACGCCATCGGTTCCGCGCTTTCGGAAAACGGCCGAGTGATCGTCACCGGTTGCCTGGGCGCCGAGCCGGACGTCATTCGCGAAAAGCACCCCAATGTGCTGGCGATCACCGGGCCGCAGGCCTATGAGAGCGTGATGGCCGCGGTGCATGAGGCCGCACCGCCGTCGCACGATCCCTATATCGATCTCCTGCCGCCGCAGGGTGTCAAGCTGACGCCGCGTCACTACGCCTATCTCAAGATTTCCGAAGGCTGCAACAACCGCTGCACCTTCTGCATCATTCCCGCACTGCGTGGCGACCTCGTCTCGCGGCCGGCGGCCGATGTGCTGCGTGAGGCTGAGAAACTGGCCAAGGCTGGCGTCAAGGAACTTCTGGTCATCTCGCAGGACACCAGCGCCTACGGCATCGACATCAAATACCAGACGTCGATGTTCGGCGACCGTGAAGTGCGCGCAAAATTCCTCGATCTTTCGGAGGAACTGGGCAAGCTCGGCATCTGGGTGCGCATGCACTATGTCTACCCCTACCCGCATGTCGCCGACGTCATCCCGCTGATGGCGGAGGGCAAGATCCTCCCTTACCTGGATATCCCGTTCCAGCATGCCTCGCCGCAGGTGCTGAAAAACATGCGCCGGCCCGCGCATGGCGAAAAGACGCTCGAGCGCATTCGCGGCTGGCGCGAGGTCTGTCCGGATCTGGCCATCCGCTCGACCTTCATCGTCGGCTTCCCCGGCGAGACGGATGACGATTTCGAGATGCTGCTCGACTGGCTCGATGAAGCCAAGATCGACCGCGCCGGCTGCTTCAAATACGAGCCGGTCCGCGGCGCCCGCTCCAACGATCTCGGTCTCGAACAGGTCCCGCAGGAAATCAAGGAGGCGCGCTGGCACCGCTTCATGCAGCGTCAGCAGAAGATTTCGGCGACACAGCTGGCCAGAAAAGTCGGCAAGCGCCTCCCGGTGCTGATCGACGAGGCGCATGGCACATCGGCAAAGGGCCGCACCAAATACGACGCGCCCGAGATCGATGGCTCGGTGCACATCCAGTCGCGTCGTCCGCTGCGCCAAGGCGATATCGTCACCGTCAAGATCGACCGTGCCGACGCCTATGACCTCTATGGTTCGGCGGTCTGACGCCTCGTTCCGCGTAAATTTACTACATCTGGCGATAATCTAGGCCTCTTAACCCGCTCAGCCGCGATCCGCTCTATGGTTTGCCGACCGTAGATGCGGGAAATGCGGATGAACACCAGACCTGCGGAACAAAATTACATTGCGACGCTGGACCTGCTCAGGCTGGTCGCGGCGATGGCTGTCGTGTTCTTCCACTATTTCTTTCGCGGCGCGGCTGCCGAGGGCATTCTGGCTGAGGGTTATCCGCTTGCGGCACCGTTCGCCCTCTACGGCTATCTCGGCGTCAATCTGTTCTTCCTGATCAGCGGTTTCGTCATTGCCTGGTCGGCGGAAAACCGCAGTTGGGACCAGTTTGCGGTCGCGCGGTTCGTTCGCCTCTATCCGGGCTTCCTGCTCTGCATGACGATCACCTTCGCGATTGTCTTCCTTGCCGGGTCGCCGCTGCTTTCGGCCTCTTTCGTTCAGTATGCCGCCAATCTGTCGATGTTCGCGCCGGCGTTCGGCCAGCCCTTCATGGACGGCGTCTACTGGTCGATCGTTCTTGAGCTGGTGTTCTACGGCTGGGTGACGCTGGCGCTGCTCACCGGGCTGTTTCAGAAACGCAAGCTGGAGCTGATCTTGATCTGGCTGGCGATCTCGGCCTTGAACGAGTTCTTCATCGGCAGCGGCGCCGCCAGGCTGCTGTTCATCACCGAGTTTGGACCGTTCTTCGCCGCCGGCGTGCTGGTCCACCACCTGCATGCGCATGGCCGTTCACTGCCTGCAATGCTGCTGCTTGCCGCCGCGTTCCTGATCTCCTGCGGCACGCTGTCGGTGACGCAGCACTGGATGCTTGGCCACTACGGCATTGCCGTTTCGTCGGCCAATCTGGTCATCGCCAACGTCGTCATGCACGCGGCCTTGATCGGTGCGGTGCTGCTGCGCGGCCGTATCAGGGCATCGGGGCTCACCCTGGCGCTGGGCGGGCTGACCTATCCGCTCTATTTGCTGCACCAGGACATCGGCTATCTCGTCATCAATGCGGCAACGCCCCTTATCGGCAAATGGTTTGCCGCCTTTGGCTGCGGCGCACTTATGCTTTTCGTTTCGTGGGCAATCTGGCGCGCCTGCGAACGACCCGCACAGCGGCTGCTGAGGATTTGGCTCGGCCGCGCGGTCGATGCTGGCCTGGCGCGATTTCGTCGCGTCTCAGCCGGAGCGCAGCCCGCCGAATGAAAAAGGGCGCCTCGCGGCGCCCTCCTCATTTCGATCTCTTGCGCTACTTACTGCGGCAGCTTGTCGTCGACACCCTTCACATAAAAATTCATGCCGAGCAGCGTGCCGTCATCGGCGACTTCGCCATCCTTCAGCCACGGCGTGCCGTCTTGCTTGGCGATCGGCCCGGTGAAGGGGTTCCAGCCGCCGGCGATCTTCTTCTCGGTGGCCTCCGCCATCGCCTTCACGTCGTCGGGCATGTTGGTGTAGGGGGCGAGCTTGACCGCGCCGTCCTTGATGCCAAGCCAGACATTGTCCGGCTTCCAGGTGCCGTCGAGGGCTGCCTGGACCCGGCTGATGTAATAGGGACCCCATTCGTCGGTGAGCGAGGTCAGCTGCGCGTTCGGCGCGAACTTGATCATGTCGGAGGACTGGCCGAAGCCGTGCAGCTTGCGCTCCTCGGCCACCTGCAGGGCAGCGGTCGAATCGGTGTGCTGGACAATAATGTCGGCACCCTGGTCGAACAGCGCCTTGGCGGCGTCGGCTTCCTTGCCCGGATCGAACCAGGAATTCACCCAGACGATCTTGGCCTTGAAGTTCGGGTTGATCGACTGCGCGCCGAGCATGAAGGAGTTGATGCCCATCACCACTTCGGGGATCGGGAAGGAAACGATGTAGCCGGCAACGCCTGCCTTCGATTCCTTGGCGGCGATCTGGCCGAGCACATAACGGCCTTCATAGAAACGCGCATTGTAGATGCCGAGATTGTCAGATGTCTTGTAGCCGGTGGCGTGCTCGAACATCACCTTCGGGAATTTCTTGGCGACCTTCACTTCTGGGTCCATGAAGCCGAAGGAGGTGCCGAAAATGATCTTGCAGCCTTCGCGTGCCAGGCGCTCGAAAGCGCGGTCGGCGTCGGGGCCTTCCGAGACGTTTTCAAGATAGGCGGTTTCGACCTTGTCGCCGAGCGCCTTCTCCACTTCGAGACGGCCCTGGTCGTGCTGGTAGGAATAGCCGAAATCGCCGATCGGGCCGGTGTAGACCCAGCAGGCCTTCAGCTTGTCCGCGGCCTCGGCCGTCGCTGCCAGCGACATGGCGGCGGTCGTGGTCATCAGGGCAATAAGCAGTTTTTTCATCGTGTTACCTCTCTGAGTTAGCCTTGGAGCTTCCCGTTTGTTTTTGTTGTCAACGATCCGGAACGAATGGCTGCCCCAAGGAAGCCGGCGTGTTCATCATCGTCAGACGCTTGTTGCGCGAGATTAGAACGAGAACCACGACGGTTGCCAGATAGGGCAGCGAAGAAAGGAACTGTGAGGGCACTGGAATGCCAAAAGCCTGTGCATGAAGCTGGCCGATCCATACCGCGCCGAAGATGTAGGCGCCGGCCAGCACCCGCCATGGCCGCCAGGAGGCGAACACCACCAGCGCCAGCGCGATCCAGCCGCGGCCGGCGCTCATGTTCTCCACCCATTGCGGCGTGTAGACCAGCGAGAGATGGCCGCCGGCGAGACCGGCACAGGCGCCGCCGAAGATGACCGCGAGGTATCGGTAGCGGATGACCTTGATGCCAAGCGCATGCGCCGAGGTGTGGCTGTCGCCGATCGAACGCAGCGTCAGCCCGGTGCGGGTCTTGAACAGGAACCACATGACGGCGGCGGTCAGTGCGATCGAGATGTAGAAGATCGGATCCTGGCCAAACAGCAGCCTGCCGACCACAGGGATTTCCGTCAGGCCGGGAATGTCGAGGTTGGGCAGCCTTTCGCCGGGCTGGCCGACGAAGCTGGTGCCCATCATGCCGGACAGGCCAAGGCCGAGCAGCGTCAGCGACAGGCCGGTCGCCACCTGATTGGTGGCCAGCGACAGCGTCATGACGGCAAACAGCAGCGAGAACACCGCGCCCATGGCAATGGCCGCCAAAAGGCCGATCCAGGGTGATCCGGTGAGATAGGTTGCGCCGAAGCCGCCGACGGCGCCCATGATCATCATGCCTTCGACGCCGAGATTGAGTACGCCGGAGCGCTCGACCACCAGCTCACCGATTGCCGCGATCAGCAG
>NZ_RZRR01000377.1:0-5060 GCF_003998555.1 Mesorhizobium sp. M7A.F.Ca.CA.002.09.1.1
TCTTGAAGTTCTCGAAGGTCGCCGGGTCGTGATAGTTCGGCCAGGTGGCGATCGACATGCGGTCGCCAAGGCTTTCGGCGGCAAAGGCTGGTGTCGGCATGATGCCGATCTCGCGCGCCATCACCGCCGTGGCAATGCCAAGGCCGGTGAGGCCGAGGAAGTCGCGGCGGCCGATCGAGCCGCGCTTCAAACGCATCAGCTGGTCGACGAAATTCTCAGGGCTTATCGGC
This sequence comes from Mesorhizobium sp. M7A.F.Ca.CA.002.09.1.1, assembly GCF_003998555.1. Lineage (NCBI taxonomy): Bacteria > Pseudomonadati > Pseudomonadota > Alphaproteobacteria > Hyphomicrobiales > Phyllobacteriaceae > Mesorhizobium > Mesorhizobium sp. M7A.F.Ca.CA.002.09.1.1. The sequence continues at coordinate 231 of NZ_RZRR01000377.1, forward strand.
AGTCCGTCACGATATGATTTCGACATGTTTATCTACCCTCTGGTTGGTCCCGTTGTTCTTGGTCTCCGCAAACGCCAGCGGCGTTCCGGAGGCAAAGCCGATGGCGACGGGTTCACCCGGCTTGAAGAGGTTGCCGTGACCGATCAGGTGATCGGCTTTGGCCAGCAGCGTTCCGATGCCCTTGACCTCGATCGCGTATTCCGCCGTCGAGCCCAGGAATATCCGGTTGCGGACGATGCCCTTGAATGGGCCGCTTGCCTGGGCGCCGAGACTGAGCGATTCAGGACGCAGGCTGACCGAAACGACCTCGCCCTGCTGCAAAGCGGTCCGTTTGCGCGCCGCAATGACGGTGCCGTCGGCAAGCGCCACCTCCACCAGATCGCCCGAATGCCCGGCGACAGTACCGCTCAAGAGATTGGTCTTGCCGACGAAATCGGCAACAAACAGGTCGGCCGGTTCGTCATAGATCTCGCTCGGCTGCCCGAGCTGGACGATGCGACCGCCATTCATGACGCAGACGAAATCGCTCATCGACAGCGCTTCCTCCTGGTCGTGCGTGACCAGCACGAAGGTGATGCCGATCTCGCGCTGCAGGTTCTGCAGCTCGATCTGCATGTCGGTGCGCAGCTTCTTGTCGAGCGCCGCCAGCGGCTCATCGAGCAAGAGCACCGCCGGCTTGTTGACCAGGGCGCGGGCAAGCGCCACACGCTGCTGCTGGCCGCCCGACAGTTCGTGGATCTTGCGGCGGCCATAGCCGGCGAGCCGCACCATTTCGAGCGCCTCGCCCGCCCTTGAGGCGATCTCGCGCGAAGACAGCCTTGGCCGCGCCTGGCGCAGCCCATAGGCGACATTGTCCTCGACATCGAGATGCGGAAACAGCGCGTATTGCTGGAACACCATGTTGACCGGCCGCCGGTAGGGCGGCGTGCCGGCCATGTCCTGGCCGCGAATGAACACCTGGCCTTCGCTCGGCTGTTCGAAGCCGCCGATCATGCGCAGGCAGGTGGTCTTGCCGCAGCCGGAGGGACCGAGCAGCGCGACAAAGGCGGAGGGCGGGACAGCGAGATCGATGCCGCTGACCGCGGTCACCGCGCCATAGCGCTTGGTGACGCCGCGAAATTCGATGTCGGGCACTGCGGTCAAGGCTGATGGCTCCAGCAACAGGGCAATATCGGAACGCTACCAGAGCCAATGGCGGCTAGTATATACCTCTCAGGTGGTATATCTGATCTATTTTCTCGTTTAAGGGGGTATGCATTGTCCCGCAGCGACGAATACAGCCGGCTCGCCACGCTCGTCGCGACGACGCGGGAGACCAGCGGCGATCTCTTTGGCCAGGCGCTGGTCGAGTGGCTGCGGCAGCACGTTAGATTCGACCACTGCGTGATCTTCGGCTATCGCGGCGCCTCGCGCCCGCCGCTGCTGTTCGAGACCTTCTCGCCCACCGAGAGCCATGTGTTCGTCGCGCTCTATCAGGAAGGGCCGTATCTGCTCGATCCGTTCCATCACGCTGCGGTCGAGCGCAAGGAAGGGTTCTGGCGCATGCGCGAGCTGGCGCCGGACCGTTTCTATGCCAGCGAGTATTTCCGCTCCTATTACAGCCAGACCAGGCTGGCCGAGGAGGTCGGCTTCTTCGTGCCGCTGCCGGGCAAGGATGCGCTGGTGTTGTCGCTGATGCGGCTGCGCGCTTCAGGCCCTTTCGGCACCGCCGATGCCAGATTGCTGCGCGACATGGCTCCCGCGGTGATCAGCTTCATCAGGTTGCGCTGGCCTGCTCTTCCGGCCGACGAAACGGCGGAAGCGAAGCAGGACGAGACGGCCGCTATGGTCAACGAATTCGACCGCGCCCATATCTGGCAGAGCCTGTCGCTGACGCCGCGCGAAAAGCATGTCGTCGACCTGGTGTTGCAGGGGCATTCGACGGAGTCGATCGCCCGCGCCATGCGCATCGTGCCGGGAACCGTGAAAGTCCATCGCCGCAACATCTACCGCAAGCTCAAGATCAAGTCGCAGGCCGGCCTGTTCGCGCGCTTCGTCGAGATCATCGATGCACGGATCCGGTAGGCTCTCTAACCGCCGGCTTCCCACGACCCGGTCTCGGCCATCCGCTTCAGCAACGGCGCCGGCTTGAACACATCCTTGCCCGTCCGTTGATGCCAGTATTCGAGCCGCTCGATGATCCTGGCCGGACCTTCAAGGCCAACCCAGAACATCGGTCCGCCCTTGCCGATGGGAAAGCCGTAGCCATTGACCCAGACGACATCGATGTCGGACGCACGGGCCGCTATGCCTTCCTCCAGGATCTTGGCGCCCTCGTTGATCAGGGGGTAAAGCGTGCGCTCTACGATTTCCTCCGCACTGATCGCACGCGGTGCGATACCCTTCTCGGCGGCCTTGTCGCGGATCAGCGCTTCAACCTCGGGATCCGGCACTGGCGTGCGCGCGCCAGCCTCATAGAGGTAAAAACCCCGGCCGGTCTTCTGGCCGAAACGTCCTTGTTCGCACAGCGTGTCGGCGATCACGGCTTTCTGGCCGCGTGCCTTGCGGTTGCGCCAGCCAATATCGAGACCGGCGAGATCGCCCATTTGGAACGGCCCCATCGGCCAGCCGAAATCGGTGAACACCTGGTCGATCTGGCTGGGCGTTGCGCCTTCCAGAAGAAGCGCTTCCGATTCCGAGCCCCGCGCGGCAAGCATGCGGTTGCCGACGAAGCCGTGGCAGACGCCGACCACGACGGCCACCTTGCCGATCCGCCTCGCCAGGTCGACTGATGTCGCCAGCGCATCGGGCGCGGTCTTCTCGGCGCGCACGATCTCCAAGAGCTTCATGACATTGGCCGGCGAAAAGAAATGCAGGCCGAGCACATCCTGCGGCCGCGAGGTCGAGGCAGCGATTTCGTTGATGTCGAGATAGGAGGTGTTGGTGGCCAGGATCGCGCCGGGCTTCGCCACGGCTTCGAGCTTGCCGAACACTTCCTTCTTGACCGCCATGTCCTCGAACACCGCCTCGACGATCAGGTCGCAATCGGCGAGATCGGCATAGTCGGTGGAGCCCTTGAACTGGGCGAGCCGCTCCCGCTTGGCGTCGTCGCTGAGCGAACCGCGCGTGACGGAAACCGAGTAGTTCCTGTCGATGGTCGCCAAGCCACGCTGCAATGCCTCACGGCTGGTTTCCAGCAAGGTCACGGGATATCCGCCATTGGCGAAGGCCATGGCAATGCCGCCGCCCATCGTACCGGCACCGATGACGCCGACGCGGGCGATCCTGCGCTTGACGACGTCTTTTCCTGGAAGCTTTGTCGCCTCACGTTCGGCGAAGAACAGATGGCGCTGCGCCCGCGATTGGTCGCTGGCGACCAGCTTGACGAACAGCGCACGCTCTGCCGCCAGTGCCGCATCGAACGGCAGCGTGACGGCATTGCGCACCGACTGCGCACAAGCGATCGGCGCCTCGAGGCCGCGCGCTTTCCTGGCAAGATCCGCAGCCCCGGCGTCGAACGCCGCGAGATCAGTCTGCTTGAGACCATCATTGCGATCGCGCACCGGCGTGAAGGGACCACCCTTGCGGGCGATTTCCCCAGCGAAGTTCACGGCATGCGTGGTCAGATCGCCTTCGAAGACGGCATCGACGAGACCGGCGGCGTGCGCCTCGGTCGCGCCGATCGGCGCACCTGAGACGATCATCTTCAACGCCTTCACCGCGCCGACAAGGCGCGGCAGCCGTACCGTGCCACCGCCACCCGGCAGCAGGCCGAGTTTGACTTCCGGCAGGCCGAGCTTGGCGCCGGCATCGGCAACACGGAAATGGCAGCCCAGCGCCAGCTCCAGCCCGCCGCCGAGCGCGGTGCCGTGGATGGCTGCGACCGTCGGCTTGGCGATGGTTTCCAGCGTCGCCACGATGGCGCGCAGTTCGGGCTGCTGCATCGGCTTGCCGAACTCGGTGATGTCGGCGCCGGCGACAAACGTCCGGCCGGCGCATGCAATGACTATGGCGGCAACCGACGCATCGTCGCGCAATTCGACCAGCGCCTGCATCAGCGGTTCGCGGACATGGAAGCTCAGCGCGTTGACCGGCGGATTGTCGATGGTGACGACGGCAACGTCGCCGTCGCGGCTGACCTTCACAAAATCGGACACGCAAACCTCCCAGCATTATTCAGCGGCCGTGGCCACGCGAACGGGATTTACAGCGCCATAACGTCGAAGGGAACCGGATGTCGGCCTGGCACAATGATTACAGGCCTTGAAGGTGTCTGGGACGACGAAGGCGGAGGCTACCGCAGCGCCTTCTGCCCGCCCGCCGCCGTGATCACCCCGACGATGATCAGCCCCGTCAGCAGCAACCGCACCCCGGCGCTCACCCCAAACGTGTTGAGCATGGTCAAAAGCAGCACCAGGAACAAAGCCGCGCCCCAGACGCCGGGGACATTGGCCTTGCCGCCGGCGACCGACGTGCCGCCGATGACGACGACGGCGATCGAGGCCAGCAGATATTCGTTGCCGATGTCGACATTGGCGCCGCGGAAATAGCCGGCGAGCAGCGCGCCGTCGATGCCGCCGAGCGCGCCCGACAGCGTGTAGGTGAGGAAGCGGATGCGGCCGACATTGACACCGGCCAGCCACGCCGCGCGAATGTTCTGGCCGATCGCCAGCACCGAGCGGCCATAGATCATACGCTGCAGCGCGATGGCCGCGCCGACGGTGAACAATACCGTGAGGATCGCCAGCACCGGAATGCCCAGCACCTGCCAGTTGGCAAAATCGGCGAAGCCCGGCGGCGGCTTGATCTGCAGCCCGCGGCCATAGCTGATGTCGATCGACTGGATGATGA
>NZ_RZRR01000378.1:0-5056 GCF_003998555.1 Mesorhizobium sp. M7A.F.Ca.CA.002.09.1.1
CGCTGAAACCGGTCGATCTCGCCTTCAAGTCCGGTGAGATCCACGCCATCGTCGGCGAAAACGGCGCCGGCAAATCCACGCTCATCAAGCTTCTGACCGGCGTCATGCCGCGCACCTCCGGAGAGATTGTCTGGGAGGGCCAGGCGGCCGCCCTGGCGACGCCGCACGAGGCGATGGCGCTCGGCATCAATGCCGTGCACCAGGAAGTCGTGCTGTGCCGTCACCTGACGGTCGCCGCCAACATGTTCCTCGGCGAGGAGAATTCGCGCTTCGGCATCCTGCAGCAGCGCGCCATGGTCAGGCAGGCGCAGACGATCATCGACGACCTAGGCTTCGACCTGCCGGCGCATGTCACGCTCGGCGACCTGACCATCGGCCAGCAGCAGCTGATAGCCGCCGCCCGCGCCACCGTGCGCGGCACCAAATTCCTGATCTTCGACGAGCCGACCGCCTACCTCACCCGCAAGGAGGCCGACCAGCTCTTCACGCTGATCCGCCGTCTGAAGGGCGAAGGCGTGACGATCATCTACATCAGCCACCGCATGGAGGAAGTGTTCGAACTCGCCGACCGGGTATCCGTGCTGCGCGACGGCACGCTGGTCGGCACCCGCAACATCGCAGAGACCAACGATGCCGAACTGGTCAAGATGATGATCAACCGCTCGATCGAGCAGGTCTATCACAAGGAGCATTTCACGCCGGGCGCCGCCATCATCGAGGCGAAAAACCTGTCCGGCAAGGGCTTCGAAAATGTCTCGATGACGGTCCGCGCCGGCGAGATCGTCGGACTCTATGGGCTGATCGGCGCCGGACGCAGCGAGTTCGTCACCACGCTCTACGGCCGCCACCGCAAATCCGCCGGCCAGATCCTCTGGGAAGGCAAGGAGGTACAGGTCAATTCCGAACATGACGCGATCAAGCTCGGCATGGCGCTGGCGCCGGAGAGCCGCCGCGACCAGGGCCTCTGCCTCAACCTGCCGGTCGGCTTCAACCTCAACCTGCCGATCTACAAGCGCATCTCGAACAATCTGCTGATTTCGAGCACGCAGGAGAAGACGCAGGCCGATCGCCAGATCGCCGATCTGCGCATCAAGACACCGACACGTGGCGCGCTGGCATCCAGCCTGTCGGGCGGCAACCAGCAGAAGATCGTCATCGGCAAATGGCTGGCGCACGGCGCCAAGCTGTTCATCTTCGACGAACCGACCGTCGGCGTCGATGTCGGCACCAAGGCCGAGATCTACCGCCTGTTCGGCGCGCTTTTGTCAAAGGGCGCCGGCATCATCCTGATCTCGTCCTATCTGCCGGAAGTCTATGAACTCGCCGATACGCTGCATGTGTTCCGGCGCGGCAAACTGGTGGCGACGCACGGTTTTCACGCCGCCAGCCACGAGGATATTCTCACTCAGGCGCTCGCCGAGAAACAAGAAAAGTTGGGAGGACAGATATGAGCACCGAGGCGATCGCCGTCGAAAAACCGAAGCGCAACTATAATGTCCTGTTCGGGCTGACGCTATTGGCGCTGCTGGTTCTGCTCTGGATCCTCCTCTCCGTGACGACGACGAGCTTCGCCTCGGCCAACAACATAGCCAATCTCCTGCGCCAGGGCTCGATGATCGCCATCATGGCGGTCGGCCAGACCTTCGTCATCATCACCGGCGGCATCGATCTGTCGGTCGGCGCCGTGGTCGGCTTCGCCACCGTGGTCGTGGCCATGATGATCAATGCCGGCTTCCCCATCTGGCTCGCCATTCTGGTGACGCTGCTGGTCGGTGTCGCCATCGGCATGTTCCACGGCTTCGGTATCGTCAAGATGGGCCTGCCGCCCTTCATCATCACGCTGGCGACGTTGACCTCGCTGCGCGGCATCGGCCTTTTGATGACCAACGGCAATTCGATCAACATCAACAGCGACACCTTCACCGCCTTCTCGCGCAATTCCTTCATCGGCATCCCCAACCTGTTCTGGATGGTGATCCTGGTCGGCATTCCGGCCTATATCTTCCTGCACCACAGCCGCTGGGGCAGATACCTGTTTTCGGTCGGCTCCAACGCCGAGGCCTCGCGCCTGTCCGGCGTCAATGTCCAGCGCACCATCTACATGGCCTACACGCTGTCGGGCCTGTGCGCCGCCTTTGTCGGCGTGCTGCTGGCCGCCCGCATCGGCATCGGCAACCCGACGCAGGCCGAGGGCTGGGAACTGCAGGCGATCGCGTCGTCGGTCATCGGCGGCACCTCGCTGTTCGGCGCCGTCGGCTCGGTGCATGGGCCGCTGCTCGGCGCCTTCATCCTGGCCACCATCAACAACGGCGCCAACCTGCTCAACGTCAATTCGTTCTGGCAGCGCATCATCACCGGCGCGCTGATCATCATCATCGTCTACTTCGACGGCCTGCGCCGCCGCGGCAAGTAGCGACCCCGCAATCAACCGCCGGTCCGCCACACCAACGGGCCGGCGATTTCATGACTGGATTAGCGCATGAAAGCCGTCCTCTGCCGTTCGCCCGGCGATCTTGTCCTTGAAGACCGGCCCGCACCCGAGGCACCGCCTCCCGGCTGGGCGCTGGTGGCGGTCAGCCATGTCGGCATCTGCGGCACCGACTACCACATTTTCGAGGGCAAGCACCCGTTCCTCGCCTATCCCCGCATCATGGGTCATGAGGTCTCGGGTACCGTGATGGAGACCGGCGAAGGCGTCGAACTGGCCATTGGTGAGCCCGTCGTCGTCAACCCCTATCTTTCCTGCGGCAAGTGCATCGCCTGCCGGCACGGCAAGCCCAATTGCTGTGTCAGGATCGAGGTGCTTGGCGTGCATCGCGACGGCGCCATGTGCGAACGCATCCTGGTGCCGGCGCAAAATCTCTATCCGGCCAACGGCCTTTCGCTGGCCGACGCCGCTGCCGTCGAGTTCCTGGCCATCGGCGCGCATGCCGTGCGGCGCGCCCGCGCCGACCCCGGCGCCCACACGCTGGTCATCGGCGCCGGCCCGATCGGGCTCGGCACCGCCATCTTCGCCCGCATCGCCGGGCTCGACGTGACGCTGCTCGACATGAGCAGTGAAAGGCTCGCCTTCGCTGGAAACGAGCTTGGTTTCCAGACCCTAGACGGCTCGCGCTGCGCGGTGCCCGATCTGATCAGGGAAGCGACATCAGGCGAAGGCTTCGATGTGGTCTTCGACGCCACCGGCAACACCCAGTCGGTGCAGTCGGCCTTCGCCCATGTCGCGCATGGCGGAACGCTGGTGCTGGTCTCCGTCGTCAAGGACGACATCAGCTTTTCCGATCCGGAATTCCACAAGCGCGAGATGACGCTGATCGGCAGCCGCAACGCGCTGCGCGCCGACTTCGACCATGTCGCCGCCTCGATCCGCAACGGGGCCGTACCACTGGCCAAGCTCGTCACACACCGCACCACACTCGCCGCCACGCCGCGCGATCTGGCTCGTTGGGCGCATGAGAAATCCGGCCTGATCAAGGCTGTGATCGAGGTGGGGTTATAACATGGCAGGCGGCGAAGCCGGTCCTCAAATGCGCCGCCGCTGGCAAGTGAATGCGGCCGAGCTGGGCCGGGCACTCCCTACAGCGCCGACAGCTTCAGCTCCACCCGTTCGGCCGGAAAGCGCGACTCGGAAAACTGGATCGGCTGGCCGTCCGGCGTGACGTTGACGGCAACCGTGACCAGCACGATGGCGCCCGGCTGCAGGTCGAGGTCGGCAAGGTCCGCCGCATCGGCATGGCGCGCCGACAGCACGGTCGATTGCCTGAGATAGTCGTCTATGCCGAACCGCGCCAGCGATGCGGTGATCGAGCCTGTTTCCCCCATCGCGGCATCGATGCCGGCAAAGCGCCGGGCCTCGAACCAGCCGGCAGCGCGCGACACCGGCCGTCCGTCGGCTTCGCCGCGCGTTTCCAACCGGATCACATCGGCTCCCTTGGGAAGACCCAGTCCCTCGGCGACGCGCTGGCTGGCCGGCTCGACCGACGAGGCGAGCAGGACGATGTGCCGTTCCGTCGTTTGCCCTTGCAGCCCTGTCGAAAAACGTGTGCGCGCCCCGATCGGATAGGACAGCCGCTTGCGCGACAGTACGAAGGTGCCGCGCCCCTGCTCGGCCCGCAGCACGCCTTCCCTTACAAGGGCTGATATGGCGTTGCGCACCGTGTGACGGTTGACGCCATAGCGTTCTGCCAGCGCCACCTCCGGCGGCAGCGCTGCATTCTCCGTGAAATCGCCGATGGCGATCGCATGTAGGATCTTGTCGGCGATCTGCCGCCACAGCGAAACGCCACTGCGCCGCTCGATGCTGTCCGCTAACAGCCGCCCGACCATCATTGCCCCAACCTTCCAGCGCCCAGTCTTCTATCGCTGTCATCCACCCGTCATGGACACGCGTTAGATAATAGATATAATTTGTATAGTTGTCTACATCAATAGACAAATTAACAAAGAGGAATGCTGCTGATGCGAGGACAGGAAGCCCGCGACCAGGCCGAGCGCAAAGCCGCCATGGCAACCCTTACGCAATCCAGCGGCGATGACATCGTACGGCTCTGGAATGAGGCCGGACTGCCTTCGGACGCCGAGCTGTTGCGCGGCCCCGAAACCGGCCTTGTCACCCTGCGCGGCCGCATCGGCGGCGGCGGCGCCCCTTTCAATGTCGGCGAGGCGACCGTCACCCGCGCCACGGTCAGGCTACCCACCGGACAGGTCGGCCATTGCTATGCGCTTGGCCGCGACAAGCAGAAGGCGAAGCTGGCGGCTATCGCCGACGCCCTATGGCAGGACCCTGCCCGCCGCAATGAGGTCGAGACCGGACTGATAGCGCCTCTGCGGTCGGCTCTGACCTTGGCGCACGAAAAACGCCGCGCCGAGACGGCGGCAACGAAGGTCGATTTCTTCACCATGGTTCGCGGAGAAGACTGATGGACATTGCAGCGCAATCGATCGAGGGCGGGTTCGCCGATCCGGTCTTCAACGCCCAGACCGTGTTCCGCGCCGTGATGGACGCAATGGCTCGGCCGGGCAGCGTGCAACCGCTGCCGGCCTTCGCCCGCCCGCC
>NZ_RZRR01000379.1:0-5043 GCF_003998555.1 Mesorhizobium sp. M7A.F.Ca.CA.002.09.1.1
GGCATAAAACGGCGCGCGGTTGGGGTCATGGCTCCAGACAGCCTGGACAAAGCCTCGCAGCGTATCCATCGGCCGCTGTTCGCCCATGCCATGCACGATCACCACCGCCTGGCCAGGCTTGCGCGGCGCTTTCCCGGCGGGCGGCGATGCGATCGGGTCAGGCACCAACGTCTCCGTCGACGACAATCCCGCCGTCGAGGCGGGAATTCGTCATCGTAGCGCCGAAATCGCCGTCAAGCCAAGAAAGCCTGCCAAGAAAAAGCCCGGCGCGAAGCCGGGCGATTCTTGGCGTGTCCCGGCGCTTATCCCGGATCAGTGATCCATGGCTTTGACGATCTCTTCGGTCATCTTCTTGGCGTCGCCGAGCAGCATCATGGTGCCGTCCTTGTAGAACAGCGTGTTGTCGATACCGGCATAGCCGGAACCGAGCGAGCGCTTGACGAACAGGCAGGTGCGCGCCTTGTCGACGTCGAGGATCGGCATGCCGTAGATGGGTGAGGACTTGTCGTCGCGCGCGGACGGGTTGGTGACGTCGTTGGCGCCGATGACATAGGCAACGTCGGCTTGCGCGAACTCCGAGTTGATGTCCTCAAGCTCGAACACCTCGTCGTAGGGCACATTGGCTTCGGCGAGCAGCACGTTCATGTGGCCGGGCATGCGGCCGGCGACCGGGTGGATGGCGTACTTCACGTCGACGCCATTGGCCTTGAGCTTGTCGGCCATTTCGCGCAGCGCATGCTGCGCCTGGGCAACCGCCATGCCGTAGCCCGGCACGATGATGACTTTCTGGGCGTTCATCATGAGGTAGGCGGCATCGTCGGCAGAACCCTGCTTGACCGTGCGTTCGATGCCGTCATCGGCGGCCGCTGCCGTCTCCCCACCGAAGCCGCCGAGAATGACCGAGATGAAGCTTCGGTTCATGCCCTTGCACATGATGTAGGACAGGATCGCGCCGGATGAGCCGACCAGCGCGCCGGTGATGATCAGCGCCAGATTGCCGAGCGTGAAGCCCAGCGCCGCCGCCGCCCAGCCGGAATAGGAATTCAGCATCGAGACGACGACCGGCATGTCGGCGCCGCCGATCGGGATGATCAGCAGGATACCGAGCACCAGCGAGGCGGCAACGATCAGCCAGAAGACCAGCTTGGACTCGGTGGTGACCAGCAACACGATCAGCACGACGAGCGCGATAGCAAGTGCGGCGTTGATGAAGTGGCGTGCGCCGATCATGATCGGCTTGCCGGACATGCGGCCATCGAGCTTGAGGAAAGCGATGACCGAGCCGGTGAAGGTGATGGCGCCGATGGCGACGCCAAGGCTCATCTCGATCAGGGCCTGGGCATGAATGTCGCCATCCGTGCCGATGCCGAAGCTTTCCGGGGCATAGATCGCGGCAGCCGCCACCATGACGGCGGCGAGGCCGACCAGCGAGTGGAAGGCAGCGACCAGCTGCGGCATCGAGGTCATGGCGATGCGGCGCGCGGTAACGGCGCCGACGCCGCCGCCAATGGCAAGGCCGAGCACGATCAGGCCGAAGCGGCCGGCGGACGGGGTCGCCAGAGCCAGTGTGGTGGCGATGGCAATACCCATGCCGATCATGCCGTAGAGATTGCCCTGGCGGCTGGTGGTCGGATGCGACAGGCCGCGCAGCGCCATGATGAACAGGACACCGGAGACGAGGTAGAGGAAGGACGCGAAGTTGGCGTTCATGGCGCTCTACTTGTCCTTCTTCTTGTACATGGCCAGCATGCGCTGGGTGACGAGGAAGCCGCCGAAGATGTTGACCGAAACCAGCATCAGCGCGACGAAGCCGAAGCCCGCGGCAATGCCGGAGGCGGCGATGCCGACGGCAAGCAGCGCGCCGACGACGATGACCGAGGAGATGGCATTGGTGACGGCCATCAGCGGCGTATGCAGTGCGGGGGTCACCGACCAGACGACGTAGTAGCCGACGAAGATCGCCAGGACGAAGATGGCGAAGCGGAAGACGAAGGGATCGATGGCGCCGCCGGAGAGCGCATGCGCGGCATCACCGGCCGCGTCAGTGCCGCCGGGCGCGGTCGCCAGATTGTGCACCGCCAGCCGGACGGCGGCGGAGGCCTGGTCGAGCTGGTCGAGGGCTTTCTGCAGGGTCTGGTCCATCACGCGATCCCTTTCGGCTTCGACGAGGGCGACTTGGGTGCGGCCGCCTTCTTGGGCGCGGCTTTCTTGGGCGAAGCATCGGCGACCATGGTCTTGGCCGGGATCGCGGCCGGCTCGACATATTGGCCCTTTGCCGGCTGCTGGTCGGCTTTCACGAAAGCCGGATGAACCACCTTGCCGCCATCGGTCAGCATCGTTGCCTTGACCAGATCGTCGTCGCGATTGATGGCAAGCGTCTTGGCCGTCTTATCGACCAGCGTCTCGAGAAAGGCGAACAGGTTCCTGGCATAAAGCAGCGAGGCCGACGCCGCGATGCGGCCAGGCACATTGAGATGGCCGACAATCTTGACGTTGTTGGCGGTGGTGACCACCTTGCCGGCTTCGGCGCCCTCGACATTGCCGCCGCGCTCGACCGCGAGGTCGACGATCACCGAGCCCGGCTTCATCGAAGCGACCATCGCCGCCGAGACCAGCTTGGGCGCCGGCCGGCCGGGAATGAGCGCCGTGGTGATGACGATATCCTGCTTGGCGATGTGCTCTGATGTGAGTGCCGCCTGCTTGGCCTGATATTCCTTCGACATTTCCTTGGCGTAGCCGCCGGCCGTTTCGGCCGCCTTGAATTCCTCGTCCTCGACCGCGAGGAACTTGGCGCCGAGCGAGGCGACCTGTTCCTTGGCGGCGGGGCGAACGTCGGTGGCGGTGACAACCGCACCAAGCCGGCGCGCGGTGGCGATCGCCTGCAGGCCGGCGACGCCAACGCCCATGATGAAGACCTTCGCCGCCGGCACCGTGCCGGCCGCCGTCATCATCATCGGCAAGGCGCGGTCATATTCCGAAGCCCCGTCGATCACCGCCTGATAGCCGGCCAAATTGGCCTGCGAGGACAAAACGTCCATCGACTGCGCGCGGGTGATCCGGGGCATGAATTCCATCGAGAAAGCGGTGACGCCGGCCTTGGCAAGAGCTGCCACGGCGGCATCGTTGCCGTAGGGGTCCATGATGGCGATCACAGCCGCGCCGGGCTTGTAGCTCTTCAGCTCGGCATCACCAGGCCGGCGCACCTTCAGCACCACATCGGCCTTGGCGACATCGGAAGCCTTGCCGATAGCAGCGCCGGCGCTCGCATAGTCGGCATCGATGATGCGCGATTTCAGACCGGCACCGGCCTCGACGACGACGTCGAAGCCCAACGCCGCCAGCCGTTTCACCGTATCGGGCGAAGCCGCGACGCGCGGCTCGTTGGCATCGAGCTCACGAGGGATGAAAACCGTCTGTCCCACCGCATGATCCTTTCGGCCGGAAGCTATTTCCCGCAAGACGCCGGCCGGCCTCGCGGCGGCGCCGTGGACAAGATGTCGGAAAAATCTATCGGAGGATAAAGGCGCCGACAGCCAGAATCAGCACGAACAGAATGGTCGCCGAGAAGAAGCCGCCCGCGAAGAAGCCGAAGGCCATCGCCAGGAGCAGGGCGCCACAAAACAGCGAGCCGTACTTGGCCAGCGCGAGGAAGCCCGCATAGGTGCGGTCATGCTCGGCATAGTCCATCTTCGCGCCCAGTTCGACAGGACCAGTCGGCGAGTGATCAGCCATAGGAATACCCCTTCGAAGACATCTTTCAGGCACATAGCGAAAAGCCGCGCCGAGAGCAATGGCGCTATTGCCGCACAACAACCGACAACTGCCTCAAAGAAAGATTGAAGCCAGCAGTCGACGCCGCGACGGAGTCCGATCGCTGGATTCTGATGCTTGATGCGGAACTCCGAAGGGCGGACGCTTGCGTGGCCTAAGCCGGAGCCTCAGCCGGCTAGATGCGGAAATAGCCCGAGCAACCCGACGACGATCAGATAGAGCGCGACGATGTAGTTCAACAGCCTTGGCATGACCAGGATCAGCACGCCGGCGATCAGCGAGATGAGCGGGGTTAGCGCAAGTGTGGAAATGGTCATGGCGGGTTCCCTCAAAAACCTCAGATCGACCCGGAGCGCTGCTCGTGGCCTCACCCAGAACGCCGAAGTCGCCAAAAGGCTCCTGTCGGCCCTGCAAAATCGTGTGGATCCCTGCCGTATCAGGCGGCTTCGTGATAGTATTTTGCCGTCGGCAGGATGGTCAGCGGCGCGAGTTCCCCGACATGCGGCGTATCGAACAGCATGCGCTGCTCCATTGGCGTCGAGCGGAAGAACGGGAACCGTGAGAAGGACCGCTCGCGGATTGCGTTGACGTCGGCGCGGTAGAGCACGACCTTGTTGAAAACGCCCGGATAGGCGCGCGACTCGCTGATCTTCTCCGAGTAGTAGATACGCTTGTAGAAGCCGGCGTGATCCTCACGAATGGTCGACAGGCAGTAGGGCGCGTTGAAATGGAAGCACGCCATGCCGGCCAGCCGCAGCGTCAGGTAGGGAATCTGCGGGTAGACGCGCGACCATTCGGGATCGGACGCAAACCGGCTGGGACAGATGAAGCTCAGTCCGTCACGAAGCATCGGCATGACGATGTCGCCAAAGGCCTTGGTGGAAGGCGACATCGGCGTCGCCAAGGTGACGTGATGGATACGCAGCGTGCTGACGAGTTCCTGGTCGATATAGACCCCGAAGCGGTACACATTCGGTGCCTCGTCGAGCTCATCGTGAATGGTATGGTTTTCGTTGTCGGGCACCATATCGTTCGAGCGATATGACTTGTAGCGCAGGCGGTAGATGTCCTCGAGATCTTCGCCCTTGTCGCAGCGGCGGTACTCTGTCCGCTCAAGCATCGCCGAAACGTTGCGGGCGAAGCTGGACATGGTGTCGGCGGCGTCCTTGCCGTCCTCGCCCGTCACCGGACGAAGCGAACTCAACTGCACAATCATCAACTCAATCCCCGTACATTGCCGCCGCGATCCGACACTACGACAGGGTCTTGGGA
>NZ_RZRR01000037.1:0-14511 GCF_003998555.1 Mesorhizobium sp. M7A.F.Ca.CA.002.09.1.1
GCCTCCTGGCCGATGCCGCCGACGCGGTCGGCCTGCCTGACGATCCGGAATTCCGTTCGGCCTTCATGGGCTATGTCGAATGGGGATCGCGCCTGGCCAAGATGAACTCCAATCTCGGCGAAACCTGCGATCCGCAGACGGAACCGATGCCGGCCTGGGGCTGGGGTGTGCCGGGCGGCCCCTATCAGCCACCGGGTACAAACTAGCGTCCAGTCGCCATGGAGGTGTTGGGCTGATGCCGGAAGATGTGAAGATCATACGTTGGCGCGAGTGGGACGGACCGGGTCTCGAACATTTGGTGCTGCAGGAGCGGGCAGGGGAGGTCTCGGCCGACTCTGTCGCAGTCTGCTCCGGGCAAACGCCTTTTGCCGTCCGTTACCGCATCGTTTGCGATGTCGGCTGGCACGCCAGGCGTGTCGTTGTCGATATGATCGGTAGCGGCCGCACGCTTGTTCTTGCCGCCGATGGCGATGGTCGCTGGACCAGGGACGGCCTGCCGATGCCGGAGCTCGATGGCATTTTCGATCCCGACCTGACCATCACGCCGTTCACCAACACGCTGCCGATCCGGCGATTGCAGCTTTCCGCCGGGCAGAGTGCCGAGATAACCACTGCCTTCATCGACTTCCCCGCCCTCACGGTCGTCGCCAACCCGCAGCGCTACACATGCCTCGAAGAGGGCAGGCGATATCTCTATGAATCGCGCGCCAGCGACTTCAGGCGGGAACTTGAAATCGACCGCAACGGGCTGGTTGTCGACTATCCCGATTTCTGGCGCAGAGGTTAAGGCGTGTTTGCATGCAAACCGCTCTTTACAGAGCGTGCGGAAGCTTTTAGGAAGCGCCTGCTGCGCCGACATGCGCACGTACGGGCATAGCTCAGTTGGTAGAGCGGCGGTCTCCAAAACCGCAGGTCGTAGGTTCGAGCCCTGCTGCCCGTGCCATTCCCTGAATGGCATTCAACCCAATGTCTCGCCGTTTCGGAATGGCGTTCAAAACGATATTTCCATGGTCCGGCCTTTGAAAATCGGCGACCCGCTTGCCATATAGGGTCGATTGGGGCATAAGAGCGCCATAGCCGGGACGGAACGACTGGATGGTTCCGAGGCGGTGTTTGGTCATAAAGCGGAGACTTGCCACTTGCGTGGATCAAGAATCGGTTTTATGTAGACGAAACAGACACGCGACGCGTGGAGCTGGGAAACCGGCTTTACGCGTCTGATTTGCATGGGCGAAATGATTGCGCTGATTCGGCGCGAAATTCGCTCAGGCGGCACGTCCCGGCCAGCGGGATCATCCAGGAGACCCGGCCAACGGGTCTTGAAGACAGAGCGGCATATGGCTTCGAAAACCACAAATCCTTTCGTCTTTCTCCAGCAGGTTCGCGCGGAGACCGCCAAGGTGACTTGGCCGTCGCGGCGCGAAACGATGATCTCGACGGTGATGGTTCTGGCCTTCGCAGTGATCGCGATGATCTTTTTCTTCACCGCTGATCAGCTCATGGGCCTCGCGGTCGAACAGATTCTGGGCATCGGACGCTAAGTCCGGCGATTACGGAGAAGTCTTGAAATGACCGCGCGCTGGTACATCGTCCACGCCTATTCGAACTTTGAAAAGAAGGTCGCCGAGGATATCGAGAACAAGGCCAAGCAGAAGGGCCTGTCTGCCGACATCCACCAGATCGTGGTTCCGACCGAGAAGGTCGTCGAAGTTCGCCGCGGCCGCAAGGTCGATGCCGAGCGCAAGTTCTTCCCGGGCTATGTGCTGCTGAAGGCCAATCTGACCGACGCCGTGTTCTCGCTGGTCA
Organism: Mesorhizobium sp. M7A.F.Ca.CA.002.09.1.1; assembly: GCF_003998555.1. NCBI lineage: Bacteria > Pseudomonadati > Pseudomonadota > Alphaproteobacteria > Hyphomicrobiales > Phyllobacteriaceae > Mesorhizobium > Mesorhizobium sp. M7A.F.Ca.CA.002.09.1.1. The sequence continues at coordinate 1,807 of NZ_RZRR01000037.1, forward strand.
AGAACACGCCGAAGGTCACCGGCTTCCTGGGTGACTCCAAGCCGGTGCCGATCACCGAGGCGGAAGCGCAGCGCATCCTGAACCAGGTGCAGGAAGGCGTCGAGCGGCCCAAGCCCTCGGTCACGTTCGAGATCGGCGAAGCGATCCGCGTTTCGGATGGTCCCTTCGCGTCGTTCAACGGTTTCGTCCAGGAAGTGGACGAGGAGCGGGCGCGGCTCAAGGTGGAAGTTTCGATCTTCGGGCGCGCCGTGCCTGTCGATCTGGAATTCGGGCAGGTCGAAAAGGGCTGATCCGAAATCCCTGAAGCCGGTTTGGCGGTCAGGGGAGGCGGCGCGGAAGCGCGGCCTGAGAACGGTGGGAGACGAATGCGGCTTTAGCCGGCCGCATGGATCGCACCACCAGACTGCAACCGCCGGCATGACCGGCATAGACAAAGGCAGGAAAAGAGATGGCTAAGAAAATTGCAGGCCAGCTCAAGCTCCAGGTGAAAGCGGGATCGGCTACGCCGTCTCCCCCGATCGGCCCGGCGCTTGGTCAGCGTGGCATCAACATCATGGAGTTCTGCAAGGCGTTCAACGCGCAGACCCAGGAAATGGAAAAGGGATCGCCGGTTCCGGTTGTCATCACCTACTATCAGGACAAGTCCTTCACCTTCGTCATGAAGACGGCGCCGGTGAGCTACTTCCTGAAGAAGGCGGCGAACCTGACCTCTGGTTCCAAGGAGCCGGGCAAGGTCAAGGCCGGTACGGTTTCGCGTGACAAGGTCCGCGAGATTGCCACCGCGAAGATGAAAGACCTGAACGCAAACGACGTCGAAGCGGCCATGCGCATGGTCGAGGGCTCCGCCCGCTCGATGGGTCTGGAAGTGGTGGGCTAAGATCATGGCAAAGATTGCAAAGCGTGTATCGAAGACCCGCGAAGGCATCGATCCCAACAAGGCTTATGCCCTGGGTGATGCGCTGAAGCTGCTCAAGGACCGTTCCTCGGTGAAGTTCGATGAGACCATCGAAGTCGCCATGAACCTCGGCGTCGACCCGCGCCATGCCGACCAGATGGTCCGCGGCGTGGTCAACCTGCCGAACGGCACCGGCCGCTCGGTACGTGTCGCCGTGTTCGCCCGTGGCGACAAGGCCGACGAAGCGCGCGCCGCCGGCGCCGACATCGTTGGTGCCGAGGATCTGGTCGACATCGTCCAGAAGGGCACGATCGATTTCGATCGCTGCATCGCCACGCCGGACATGATGCCGCTGGTCGGCCGTCTGGGCAAGGTGCTCGGCCCGCGCGGCATGATGCCGAACCCGAAGGTCGGAACCGTCACCACCGACGTTGCCGCCGCCGTCAAGGCGTCCAAGGGCGGCGCCGTCGAGTTCCGTGTCGAGAAGGCTGGCATCGTCCATGCCGGCGTCGGCAAGGTCTCGTTCGACGTCAAGGCCCTGGAAGAGAACATCCGCGCCTTCGCCGATGCGGTGACCAAGGCAAAGCCGACTGGCGCCAAGGGCAACTACGTCAAGAAGGTGTCGGTCACCTCGACGATGGGCCCGGGCCTCAAGCTCGACGTCGCGACGCTCAACGCGTCCTGATACGAACATTTGGATCGGCCGCCAAGCGGCTGATCCGCAAGTGAATTCCGGACTTCCGACTTGTCGGCGGCCCGGTACCGGAAGCCGAAAGGTTTCCGGACATCCTGTCCGAGATTGCAGGCGGCCCAGAAGCCTTAATTCGATTTGGGCCTGCATGAGACGGGTGAAGACCGGACAACGGAGCGATTGCTCCAATGAAAGGTTCGAACCGTGTTTGCCTTTTGTCTGCGCATCGCCGGCTTGACTGTCGATGTGGCGAAAGGGGGCAGGATCCTCGAGCGTCGTTCGGGAGATCCGTTACTGGATGGCCCGGCCGACAAAAGGCAACCCGACGCCTGTCCTCGTCAATGGGATGTTCCCGTTAACAGGATTGGGGTCAACTGGAGATAGGCAGTGGACAGAGCGGAAAAACGCGAACTCGTCACGGGCCTGAACGGTGCGTTCTCGAACGCAGGTTCAGTGGTCGTGGCCCACTACGCCGGTATCACCGTCGCGCAAATGAACGACCTTCGGTCGAAAATGCGCGCTGCCGGTGGCACCGTCAAAGTCGCGAAGAACCGTCTCGCCAAAATCGCTCTTCAGGGCACGGACTCCGCATCGATCATCGAGCTGTTCAAGGGACAGACGCTGATTGCTTATTCGGAGGATCCGATTGCGGCGCCGAAGGTCGCGTCCGATTTCGCCAAGGGAAATGACAAGCTCGTCATTCTCGGCGGCGCAATGGGCACCACCTCGCTCAATGCCGACGGTGTGAAGGCACTCGCCACACTTCCGTCGCTCGATGAGCTGCGCGCCAGGCTGGTTGGCATGATCGCCACGCCGGCAACCCGGATCGCCCAGATCGTCAATGCGCCAGCGGCCTCGGTCGCGCGCGTCATCGGCGCTTACGCCCGGAAGGACGAGGCGGCATGAGGCCGTTCCTCGCTATCACAAACACACGTTCGAACCTTATGAAGGAACACAACAATGGCTGATCTCGCAAAGATCGTAGACGACCTTTCGAAGCTGACCGTCCTCGAGGCGGCCGAGCTGTCGAAGCTTCTGGAAGAAAAGTGGGGCGTTTCGGCTGCTGCTCCGGTGGCGGTTGCCGCTGCTGGCGGCGCTGCGGCCGCTGCTGCTCCGGCCGAGGAAAAGACGGAATTTGACGTCGTCCTCACCGACGCAGGCGCTCAGAAGATCAACGTCATCAAGGAAGTCCGCGCCATCACCGGTCTTGGCCTCAAGGAAGCCAAGGATCTGGTTGAAGCGGCTCCGAAGCCGGTCAAGGAAGCCGTTTCCAAGGCCGACGCTGACAAGTTCAAGGCCCAGCTGGAAGCAGCCGGCGCCAAGGTCGAACTGAAGTAAGCGTAAAAGCGGCGGGCGGCCTCGCGCCGTCCGCCACTCCCTTCGCCCGAAGGGAGAGCGCGTAACGCGAGATCTGCGAGAACCTCTTTCCTGAGGGCCGAAAACCGGCCTTCAGGAAACGGGTTTTCTCCCGTTCTAGCCGGCCGCCGACAGGCGCCGGGAAAACAGACAGAGGGTTGCCGCCAAGGTGGCCCAGTATGCAAGGCGAGCCGCGGCGAGGCTCGTCCCGAGTTTAGAGCTAAGGAGCGACGATGGCCCAGACCCAGACTTTCAATGGCCGCAGACGCGTACGCAAGTTCTTCGGAAAGATTCCGGAAGTTGCGGAGATGCCGAACCTGATCGAGGTTCAGAAGGCATCCTATGACCAGTTCCTGATGGTGGCGGAGCCCAAGGGTGGGCGTCCGGACGAGGGGCTGCAGGCCGTTTTCAAGTCGGTCTTCCCGATCTCCGATTTTTCCGGCTCCTCCATGCTGGAGTTCGTGAAGTACGAGTTCGAAGGACCGAAATTCGACGTTGACGAATGCCGTCAGCGCGACCTCACCTATGCCGCGCCGCTCAAGGTGACGCTGCGCCTCATCGTGTTCGATATCGACGAGGACACCGGCGCCAAGTCCATCAAGGACATCAAGGAGCAGGACGTCTACATGGGCGACATGCCGCTCATGACCTTGAACGGCACCTTTATCGTCAACGGCACCGAGCGCGTCATCGTTTCGCAGATGCACCGTTCGCCGGGCGTCTTCTTCGACCATGACAAGGGCAAGTCGCACTCGTCGGGCAAGCTTCTGTTTGCCGCGCGCGTCATCCCGTATCGCGGTTCGTGGCTCGACATCGAGTTCGATTCCAAGGACGTCGTGCACGCCCGCATCGATCGCCGCCGCAAGATTCCGGTGACGTCGCTGCTGATGGCGCTCGGCATGGACGGCGAAGAGATCCTGTCGACCTTCTACAACAAGATCACCTACAAGCGTGCCGGCGACCATTGGCGCATTCCGTTCAACGTCGAGCGTTTCCGCGGCCTCAAGGCTGTCGGCGACCTGGTCGATGCCGATACCGGCGAAGTCGTCGTCGAGGCCGGCAAGAAGATCACCGCACGCCAGGCACGGGCGCTTGGCGAAAAGGGTCTGAAGGCGATCAAGGCGACCGACGAGGACCTGCTCGGCAACTATCTGGCCGAGGACATCGTCAACTACGCCACCGGCGAGATCTTCCTCGAGGCCGGTGACGAGATCGACGAGAAGACGCTGAAGGTGCTGCTCGGCACCGGCGAAGAGGAGATCAAGGTTCTCGACATCGACCACGTCAATGTCGGCGCCTATATCCGCAACACGCTCAACGTCGACAAGAACGAGAGCCGCCAGGACGCGCTGTTCGACATCTATCGTGTCATGCGCCCCGGCGAGCCGCCGACGCTTGAAACCGCCGAAGCCATGTTCAACTCGCTGTTCTTCGATAGCGAGCGCTACGATCTGTCGGCCGTCGGCCGCGTCAAGATGAACATGCGCCTCGAGCTGAAGGCCGAGGACACCGTGCGCGTGCTGCGCAAGGACGACATCCTGGCCGTGGTCAGGACGCTGGTCGAACTGCGCGACGGCAAGGGCGAGATCGACGACATCGACAATCTCGGCAACCGCCGCGTGCGTTCGGTCGGCGAGCTGATGGAAAACCAGTACCGCGTCGGCCTGCTGCGCATGGAGCGCGCGATCAAGGAGCGTATGTCCTCGATCGAGATCGACACGGTCATGCCGCAGGATCTGATCAACGCCAAGCCGGCGGCTGCCGCCGTGCGCGAGTTCTTCGGTTCCTCGCAGCTGTCGCAGTTCATGGACCAGACCAACCCGCTGTCGGAGATCACCCACAAGCGCCGCCTCTCGGCGCTTGGACCGGGCGGTCTGACCCGCGAGCGCGCCGGCTTCGAAGTGCGCGACGTGCACCCGACGCATTACGGCCGCATCTGCCCGATCGAGACGCCGGAAGGCCCGAATATCGGTCTGATCAACTCGCTGGCCACCTTCGCACGCGTCAACAAGTACGGCTTCATCGAGAGCCCGTACCGCAAGATCGTCGACGGCAAGCTGACCAATGACGTCGTCTATCTCTCGGCGATGGAAGAGGCCAAGCACCATGTCGCGCAGGCCAACGCCGAGCTCGACAAGAACGGTGGTTTCGTCGACGAATTCGTCATTTGCCGCAGTGCCGGCGAAGTGATGATGGCGCCGCGCGAAAACGTCGATCTGATGGACGTGTCGCCCAAGCAGATGGTGTCGGTGGCCGCGGCCCTGATCCCGTTCCTGGAAAACGACGACGCCAACCGGGCTCTGATGGGCTCGAACATGCAGCGTCAGGCCGTGCCGCTGGTGCGCGCCGAGGCGCCGTTCGTCGGCACCGGCATGGAGCCGATCGTCGCCCGTGACTCGGGCGCCGCCATCGGCGCCCGCCGCGGCGGCATCGTCGACCAGGTGGACGCGACGCGTATCGTTATCCGCGCCACCGAAGATCTCGATCCGGGCAAGTCCGGCGTCGATATCTACCGGTTGATGAAGTTCCAACGTTCGAACCAGAACACCTGCATCAACCAGCGTCCGCTGGTTCGCATGGGCGACCGGGTCAACAAGGGCGACATCATCGCCGACGGTCCGTCGACCGAGCTCGGCGATCTGGCGCTCGGCCGCAACGTGCTGGTCGCGTTCATGCCGTGGAACGGCTACAATTACGAGGACTCGATCCTCCTGTCCGAACGCATCGTCGCCGACGACGTCTTCACCTCGATCCACATCGAGGAGTTCGAGGTCATGGCGCGCGATACCAAGCTTGGACCGGAGGAAATCACGCGCGATATCCCGAACGTCTCGGAAGAAGCGCTGAAGAACCTCGACGAAGCCGGCATCGTCTACATCGGTGCGGAAGTTCAGCCGGGCGACATCCTGGTCGGCAAGATCACGCCGAAGGGCGAAAGCCCGATGACGCCGGAAGAGAAGCTTCTGCGCGCCATCTTCGGCGAAAAGGCGTCCGATGTGCGCGACACCTCGATGCGCATGCCTCCGGGCACATTCGGCACCGTCGTCGAGGTGCGCGTCTTCAATCGCCACGGTGTGGAGAAGGACGAGCGCGCCATGGCGATCGAGCGCGAGGAGATCGAACGCCTCGCCAAGGACCGCGACGACGAGCAGGCCATTCTGGACCGTAACGTCTACGCGCGTCTTTCCGACGTGCTCGTCGGCAAGGAAGCGATCGCTGGACCGAAGGGCTTCAAGAAGGGCTCGACGCTGTCCAAGGATACGCTCGACGAGTATCCGCGTTCGCAGTGGTGGCAGTTTGCCGTGGAGAACGAAAAGCTCCAGAGCGAGCTGGAAGCGCTGCGTGGCCAGTACGACGATTCCAAGAAGGCGCTCGAGCAGCGTTTCATGGACAAGGTCGAGAAGGTCCAGCGCGGCGACGAAATGCCTCCGGGCGTCATGAAGATGGTCAAGGTCTTCGTGGCCGTGAAGCGCAAGATGCAGCCCGGCGACAAGATGGCCGGCCGTCACGGCAACAAGGGTGTCGTGTCGCGGATCGTTCCGGTGGAGGACATGCCTTTCCTCGAGGACGGCACGCATGCCGATATCGTGCTCAACCCGCTGGGTGTGCCGAGCCGCATGAATGTCGGCCAGATCCTGGAAACGCATCTGGGCTGGGCATGTGCGGGCATGGGCAGGAAGATCGGCGAGCTGATCGACACGTACAAGGCAGCCGGCGACATCAAGCCGCTGCGCAAGACGCTCGAGAGCTTCATCCCGGCCAACGACCGCAACGAGCCGGTTCGTGACTATGACGACGAGAGCATCGTTCGCCTCAGCGAGCAGATGCGCCGCGGCGTCTCGATCGCGACCCCGGTGTTCGACGGCGCGCATGAGGCTGACATCAACATCATGCTGGAGCAGGCGGGCCTGCACAGCAGCGGTCAGTCGCAGCTCTATGACGGACGCACGGGCGAGCCGTTCGATCGCAAGGTGACGATGGGCTACATCTACATGCTCAAGCTTCACCATCTCGTGGACGACAAGATCCACGCGCGTTCGATCGGTCCGTACTCGCTCGTCACCCAGCAGCCGCTGGGCGGCAAGGCGCAGTTCGGTGGCCAGCGCTTCGGCGAGATGGAGGTCTGGGCGCTGGAAGCGTACGGCGCCGCCTACACGCTGCAGGAAATGCTGACGGTGAAGTCCGACGACGTCGCCGGCCGTACCAAGGTCTACGAGGCGATCGTGCGTGGCGACGACACCTTCGAGGCCGGCATCCCGGAGAGCTTCAACGTTCTCGTCAAGGAAATGCGGTCTCTCGGCCTCAACGTCGAGCTGGAGAACACCAAGCTCGACGACAACCCTGTCCGGCTGCCCGACGCGGCCGAGTAAGGCAATGGCGCGCCACGGCTGTCCGCGGCGCGCCTCGAGCATGATCCCGAAAAGTGGCTACCGGTTTTCGGACAGGATCATGCTCAACCAGGAAGAATTCGACGGCCAGTGGCCGACAAAGACGGCGGGCGTTTGGCTCGCGACTAGATGCAAGGGATCTTCGAGGATCCCGAAAAGGAGAACGGCATGAACCAAGAGGTCATGAATCTCTTCAATCCGCAGGCGCCTGCGCAGGTGTTCGATTCCATCCGGATATCGCTTGCCAGCCCTGAGAAGATTCTGTCCTGGTCTTTCGGCGAGATCAAGAAGCCGGAGACCATCAACTACCGCACCTTCAAGCCGGAGCGTGACGGTCTGTTCTGCGCGCGCATTTTTGGCCCGATCAAGGACTATGAGTGCCTGTGCGGCAAGTACAAGCGCATGAAGTACAAGGGCGTCATCTGCGAGAAGTGCGGCGTCGAAGTCACGCTGTCGCGCGTTCGCCGCGAGCGCATGGGCCATATCGAGCTGGCGGCACCGGTCGCCCATATCTGGTTCCTGAAGTCGCTGCCGTCGCGCATCGGCACGCTGCTCGACATGACCCTGAAGGACATCGAGCGCGTCCTCTACTTCGAGAACTACATCGTCACCGAACCTGGCCTCACCGCGCTGAAGGAGCACCAGCTGCTCAGCGAGGAAGAGTACATGATCGCCGTCGACGAGTATGGCGAGGATTCGTTCACCGCCATGATCGGCGCCGAGGCCATTCATGACCTCCTGGCCGGCATGGACCTGGAGAAGATCGCCGGCGACCTGCGTTCGGAACTGGCGTCGACCACCTCCGAGCTGAAGCAGAAGAAGTATCTGAAGCGGCTCAAGGTCGTCGAGAACTTCATGGAATCCGGCAATCGTCCGGAATGGATGATCATGAAGGTGGTTCCGGTGATCCCGCCGGACCTGCGTCCGCTCGTCCCGCTGGACGGCGGCCGCTTCGCCACGTCGGATCTGAACGATCTCTATCGCCGCGTCATCAACCGCAACAACCGCCTGAAGCGGCTGATCGAGCTGCGCGCCCCCGGCATCATCGTGCGCAATGAAAAGCGCATGCTGCAGGAAGCCGTCGATGCGCTGTTCGACAACGGCCGCCGCGGCCGCGTCATCACCGGCGCCAACAAGCGCCCGCTGAAGTCGCTGTCCGACATGCTCAAGGGCAAGCAGGGCCGGTTCCGTCAGAACCTGCTCGGCAAGCGCGTCGACTATTCCGGCCGCTCGGTCATCGTGACCGGTCCGGAGCTCAAGCTGCACCAGTGCGGCCTGCCCAAGAAGATGGCGCTCGAACTGTTCAAGCCCTTCATCTACGCCCGTCTCGACGCCAAGGGTTACTCCTCGACCGTCAAGCAGGCGAAGAAGCTGGTCGAAAAGGAGCGTCCGGAAGTCTGGGATATCCTCGACGAGGTCATCCGCGAGCATCCGGTGCTGCTGAACCGTGCGCCGACGCTGCACCGTCTCGGCATCCAGGCGTTCGAGCCGATCCTGATCGAAGGCAAGGCGATCCAGCTGCACCCGCTGGTCTGCACGGCCTTCAACGCCGACTTCGACGGCGACCAGATGGCCGTTCACGTGCCGTTGTCGCTGGAAGCGCAGCTTGAAGCCCGCGTGCTGATGATGTCGACCAACAACATCCTGCACCCGGCTTCCGGCGCGCCGATCATTGTGCCGTCGCAGGACATGGTTCTGGGTCTCTACTATCTCTCGATCGTCAACCAGAACGAGCCGGGCGAGGGCATGGTGTTTGCCGACATGGGCGAACTCCAGCACGCGCTCGAGACCAAGGCGGTGACGCTGCACTCCAAGATCAAGGGTCGTTTCCGCACGGTCGACGCCGAAGGCAAGGTCGTGTCGAAGATCCATGACACCACGCCTGGCCGCATGATCATCGGCGAGCTTCTGCCGAAGAACGTCAACGTGCCTTACGAGACCGCCAACCAGGAGATGACCAAGAAGAACATCTCCAAGATGATCGACACCGTCTACCGCCACTGCGGTCAGAAGGAGACGGTCATTTTCTGCGATCGCATCATGGCGCTCGGCTTCAGCCATGCCTGCCGCGCCGGCATTTCGTTCGGCAAGGACGACATGCTGATCCCGGATGCCAAGATCAAGCTGGTCTCCGACACCGAGGCTTTGGCCAAGGAATACGAGCAGCAGTACAATGACGGTCTGATCACGCAGGGCGAGAAGTACAACAAGGTCGTCGACGCCTGGGCCAAGTGCTCGGAAAAGGTCGCCGACGAGATGATGGCCCGCATCAAGGCGGTCGAGTTCGAGGACAATGGCCGTCAGAAGCCGATGAACTCGATCTACATGATGTCGCACTCCGGTGCGCGTGGCTCGCCCACCCAGATGCGCCAGCTTGCCGGCATGCGCGGCCTTATGGCCAAGCCGTCGGGTGAAATCATCGAGACGCCGATCATCTCGAACTTCAAGGAAGGCCTGACCGTGCTCGAGTACTTCAACTCGACCCACGGCGCCCGCAAGGGTCTGGCCGACACCGCCTTGAAGACGGCGAACTCGGGTTACCTCACCCGTCGTCTGGTCGACGTGGCGCAGGACTGCATCGTCAACTCCGTCGACTGCGGCACCGACAAGGGCCTCACCATGCAGCCGATCGTCGATGCCGGTCAGGTCGTTGCTTCGGTCGGCCAGCGCGTGCTGGGCCGTACGTCGCTCGACGACATCACCCATCCGGTGTCGGGCGAGATCCTGGTCAAGGCCGGAACGCTGATGGACGAGCGTGACGTGGAACAGATCGAAAAGGCCGGCGTCCAGTCGGTCCGCATCCGCTCGGCACTGACTTGCGAAGTCAGGGTTGGCGTCTGCGCGGTCTGCTACGGTCGCGATCTGGCCCGCGGCACCCCGGTCAACCAGGGCGAAGCCGTCGGCGTCATCGCGGCGCAGTCGATCGGCGAGCCGGGCACCCAGCTCACCATGCGTACCTTCCACATGGGCGGTACCGCGCAGGTGGTGGACAGCTCGTTCCTTGAAGCCTCGTATGAGGGCAAGGTCGAGATCCGCAACCGCAACGTGGTGCGCAACTCCGACGGCCAGCAGATGGTCATGGGCCGCAACATGGCGGTGCTGATCCTCGACGAAGCCGGCAAGGAGCGCGCCTCGCACCGTCTCACCTATGGTTCGCGCATCTTCGTGGACGATGGTGACAAGGTGAAGCGCGGCCAGCGTATCGCCGAGTGGGATCCCTACACGCGTCCGGTCCTCACCGAAATCGAGGGCAGGGTGTCGTACGAGGATCTGGTCGACGGCATTTCCGTTCAGGAAACGACCGACGAGTCGACCGGCATCACCAAGCGTGAGGTCATCGACTGGCGCTCGACGCCACGTGGCAACGACCTGAAGCCGGCGATTGCGATCCAGGACGCCAAGGGCAAGGTCGGCAAGCTGTCCAAGGGCGGCGACGCCCGCTTCCTGCTCTCGGTCGAGGCCATTCTTTCGGTCGAGCCGGGTTCGCAGGTTCGCCCCGGCGACGTTTTGGCGCGTATTCCGATGGAAAGCGCCAAGACCAAGGACATCACCGGCGGTCTGCCGCGTGTTGCCGAGCTGTTCGAGGCACGTCGTCCGAAGGATCACGCCATCATCGCCGAGATCGACGGCACGATCCGCTTCGGCCGCGACTACAAGAACAAGCGTCGCATCATCATCGAGCCGCATGACTCGACGCTTGAGCCGGTCGAATACCTGATCCCGAAGGGCAAGCCGTTCCATCTCCAGGACGGCGACGTCATCGAGAAGGGCGACTACATCCTCGACGGCAACCCGGCGCCGCACGACATCCTGGCGATCAAGGGCGTGGAGGCACTTGCTTCCTACCTCGTCAACGAGATCCAGGAAGTCTACCGTCTGCAGGGCGTGTCGATCAACGACAAGCACATCGAGGTGATCGTTCGCCAGATGCTGCAGAAGGTCGAGATCACGGTGCAGGGCGATTCGACCTACATCCCGGGCGATCATGTCGACGTGATCGAACTGGAAGAGGTCAACGAGCGTCTGGTCGAGGACGGCAAGAAGCCGGCCGAAGGCCTGCCGGTGCTGCTCGGCATCACCAAGGCATCGCTGCAGACGCCGTCCTTCATCTCGGCCGCCTCCTTCCAGGAGACGACGCGAGTGCTGACGGAAGCTGCCGTTGCCGGCAAGACCGACATGCTGCAGGGCTTGAAGGAAAACGTCATCGTCGGCCGGTTGATCCCGGCCGGTACCGGCGGCACGATGAGCCAGATCCGGCGCATCGCCACCTCGCGCGACGAACTGATCATCGACGAGCGCCGCAAGGCCTCGGGTGCGGAAGTCGCCGAGCCGATGCTGGCCGACATGACCACCGCCGCGCAGTAAGCGCGGACGGCAACGATCTCAGGCAATAAGGCCGTCGGGGCAACCCGGCGGCCTATTTCTTTGTGCTATTCGGACACCCTCTCGAAGCGAAGCAGATCGCCCGGCTGACAGTCGAGATAGTCGCAGATGCGCTCCAGCGTGTCGAACCGGATACCCTTGACCTTTCCCTGCTTCAAAAGGGAAAGATTGGCCTCGGTGATGCCGACATATTCGGCCAGGTCCTTTGACTTCACGTTTCGTTCGGCGAGGACGACATTGAGCCTGACCCTTATGGGCATGAGCTGATCCTCATCAGATGAATTGCGCGTTTTCTTCGGCGAGTGCCGATGCCTCGGCCATGACCCAGGTGATGACAGCGACGATGCAAGCTGCCAGCAAGGTCAGCATCGTGTCGCTGTCGAGACCGAGCGTCAGCCGGTGCTGGCCGGCAGGCGCGTCCCAGCTGAGCAGAACGGACAATGCCGCCGCCGAAACCGGTTTCAGCAAGGCGGATGCCAGCAGGCCGAGGCCAAAGTATCGCAAATTGCTGATGGCGCCCTGACCGAAGAAGTTGCCGGACGCGAAAGCGCCGAAGCAGCGCCTTGCGGCCATGAGCGCGAAGACGAGGCAGGCAAGCGGCACGAACGAGATCGCGAACCCGACCAGTCTTCGACCGAGGCCAAGCTCGCTCAGCCATTCCTGTGGGATTTGCGCATCGGCCGCGATCGAACTGGCGGAGACGCTGAGCCAGTAGAACAGCAGACCGATGGTCAGCAATATGGCGAGGACGACAAAACACCTCGCCAGCACTAGGCTGAAAAGTCGGATGCGTCTCAATCTAAGCTGGCGGGCAGGATCGGCAGGGACAGCCGTGATGACAGGTTCAATCATCGCCGTTATCACTCCATTGTAATGAATTATCGTTTTACAATAATTTGTTTATGCGTAATGATGATTCTTGTCAATTCCTCATCACAGGAGAAACCTATGCCTTCGTTCAAACGCCGGATTGCCGTGGCAGCCATCGCGAT
>NZ_RZRR01000380.1:0-5040 GCF_003998555.1 Mesorhizobium sp. M7A.F.Ca.CA.002.09.1.1
TTCAACGGCTATCAATACCAGGTCAGCCTGATGGTGGCGGCGGTGGCTGTCGTTGCCGTGGTCGCTGCGGTGATGATCCTGTGGTGGCTGCTCAAGTCGCTGTGGAACAGCCCCTACACCATCTCGCGCTATTTCCGTGTCCGCCGCCGCGATCGTGGCTATCAGGCGCTGTCGACCGGCATGATTGCCGCCGGCGCCGGTGATGGCGCGCTGGCCCGCAAGAAGACCAAGGAAGCCGCCAAGCTGATCCGTTCCGACCAGGAGCCGCTGATCCACCTGCTCGAAGCGCAGGCGTCGCTCCTCGAAGGCGATCATGAAGGCGCGCGGCAGAAATTCGAGAGCATGCTCGAGGATCCCGAAATGCGGCTGCTGGGTTTGCGCGGGCTTTATCTGGAAGCCGAACGGCTCGGCGACCGCAACGCCGCCAGGCATTATGCCGGCCGCGCCGCCGCTGTGGCGCCGCAGCTGGCCTGGGCGGCGGAATCGACGCTGGAAGAGCTGACCGCGCGCGGCGACTGGGACGGCGCCCTGAAACTCGTCGACGCGCAGAAAGCGACACGGCAGATCGAACGCGATGCCGCCAACCGCCGCCGCGCCGTGCTGCTGACCGCCAAGGCGCAGGCGCTTGCCGACAGCGATCCCGCCGCCGCCAGGACGGCGGCGATCGAAGCGAACAAGCTCAGGCCCGATTTCGCGCCTGCCGCCGTGGCCGCCGCGGCCGCACTGTTCAAGCAGAACGATGTGCGCAAGGGCTCGAAGATACTCGAGGCGGCGTGGAAGGCCGAGCCGCATCCGGAGATCGCCGAGCTCTATACCCATGCAAGGCCGGGCGACGCGGTGCTCGACCGCCTCAACCGGGCGAAGAAGCTGCAGGAGATGAAGAAGAACCACGCCGAATCGTCGATGACGGTGGCGCGCGCCGCGCTCGACGCGCAGGATTTCGCGACCGCCCGCCGCGAGGCCGAGGCGGCGATCCGGATGGACCGTCGCGAGGGCGCCTATCTGCTGCTCGCCGACATCGAGGAGGCCGAGACCGGCGATCAGGGCAAAGTTCGGCAGCTGCTGTCCAGGGCGCTGCGGGCGCCGCGCGATCCGGCCTGGGTCGCAGACGGCGTGGTATCGGAACGCTGGGCTCCGGTATCGCCGATCACCGGCCGGCTCGACGCCTTCGAGTGGCGCGCGCCGATGGAGCGTCTTGGCCAGTTGATCGACAGCCATGATGACGCGCCAGCGGGTGCGGCACCGGTTATTGAAGCATTGGCAAAGCCGACGAGCGAAAAAAGGCCGATCGAAGTGATCGACGACGCCGGTGGCGAGACGTCGGCGGGCAAGCAAGCTGAAAGTCGCGAAGAAGATCATGTCAGACCGATCACGGCAGCGGCCTTCGCCGCGGTGCCGAGCGATGCCGAAGGCGTCGAGCCGGCCGAGGAGCTTGCGCGGCTGCCGGACGATCCCGGCGTCGATCCGGACGAGGAAGCGGAGAAATCGCCGCGCCGGTTTCGGTTGTTTTGAGTTGGGCAGGCCGTCAGGCCGTTGGGGTATGGATCTATGTTTGAACGCGTTCTGTCGTTTCTCAGGGATTTGCCGGCCGGTGCCGGCACGCATGCCAGCACGGACGATCCGCGTGTCGCCGCCTCGGCGCTGCTCTACCATGTGATGAACGCCGATGGCGTGCGCCAGGATGTCGAGTGGGAGCGGTTCAAGGCGGTGCTGGCCGAGAGCTATTCGATCAGTGGCGCGGAACTCGAAGCGTTGGCCGCTGCCGGCGAGCGGGCCGACAATGAGGCGATCGATCTCTACGCCTTCACCAGCGTCTTGAAGCGCCATCTCGATGCCGATGCGCGCAAGGCTTTCATCGGCCTGATGTGGGAAATCGTCTATGCCGACGGCGAGTTGCACGAGCTCGAGGACAACACCGTCTGGCGCGTCGCCGAGCTGATCGGCGTCGAACGCCACGACCGCGTCGAGGCGCGCCGCAAGGCGGCGGCGCACGCGCCCGGCGCCACCGGAACATCGAGCGACGAATAGGATCTTCGCCTTCCCATGCCACGCCAGACGAGTTCGAAGCCAAAGATCCTGATCGTGCTGCATCAGGAGAGTTCGAGCCCGGGACGTGTCGGCCACATGTTGCTGGAAGAGGGTTTCGATCTCGACATCCGCCGGCCGCCGCTTGGCGACGCCTTGCCCGAAACACTGGACGACCACGCCGGCACGGTGGTGTTCGGCGGCCCGATGAGCGCCAATGACGACGACGAGTTCGTCCGCCGCGAGACCAACTGGCTGGAAATACCGCTGAGGGAGAACCGGCCATGTCTCGGCATCTGTCTCGGTGCGCAGATGCTGGTCAACTGTCTCGGCGGCAAGGTCGAGGGTCATGGTGAAGGGCTGGTCGAGGTTGGCTGGTATCCCCTGAAGGCGACCGAAGCCGGCAAGCAACTGATGCACTGGCCGGAGATGGTCTACCAGTTCCACCGCGAGGGTTTTTCGCTGCCCAGGGACGCGACGCTGCTGGCGACGGCCGAAACCTATCCCAACCAGGCCTTCCGCTACGGCGACAATGCCTGGGGCATCCAGTTCCATGGCGAACTGACCAGGGTGATGATGCAGCGCTGGGTGGTGCGCGGCGCGCATCGCTTCGAATTGCCCGGTGCCCAGCCCGGCCGCGATCATCTCGGCGGCCGGCTGATCTGGGACATGCATCTCAAGCGCTGGCTGGACGAGTTTTTGCGGATGATCTTCGGCAAGTCGAGCAGATAGCTAAACCGTCGTCTGAACGGATTTCAGGCGACCCGCTTTAGGTCTTTGTCTTCATGCATGTCGTTCTCCCAAAACCGGGGCCACTTTTGGGCGACATGCATTAAGGTTCGAGCACCGGCCGCAGGAAGCTGCGCTCATAGCTGAGAATGCTGCGATTGCGCTTTTCCATTTCGAACACGTCCTGGCATTCCGGGTCGGCAGCCATCCGTTTGCGATAGTCCTCGTAGTCGGCAAGACTCGGAAAGCTGAACATGGCATAGGCGATGTTGCTCGCCCCTTCGCTTGGAAGGAAATAGCCGTGATGGTTTCCGCCGAGGCGGTTGACCAGAGCTATCCAGCGACGACCATAATCTTCGAACTCGGCAAGCTTGTAGGGGTCGATGACGTATTTCAGGTAGCAAGTGATCATGAGAGCTCCTGTGGCATGGGCTAGGCATGTCGGCTGTCAACCGTGGGAAGATCAGTTGCGCCCGTTGAGGTGGCGCACCTTGCGCAGTTGCGGGAACAGCACCACCCACAGGCCCGCGACGGCGATGGCGCCGATGCCGCCGATCACCACGGCCGGCACCGTGCCGATCAGCGCGGCCATCGTGCCGGCCCGGAATTCGCCGACCTCGTTGGAGGCGCCGACAAAGACCTGGTTGACGGCGTTGACGCGGCCGCGCACCTCGTCGGGCGTCCACAGCTGGATCAGCGTCTCCCTGATGTAGACGCTGAACATATCGGTGGCGCCAAGGAAGACCAATGCCACGATCGACAGCCAGGTGATGGTCGACAGGCCGAAAACCACGGTGAAGGCGCCGAACGAGGCTGCAGCGGCCAGCATGATCATGCCCGCGTGGTTGCGAAGTGGATGCCCGGCCAGCCAGATGGCGACGCAAATGGCGCCGATGCTGGGCGCCGAGCGCAGCAGGCCGAGGCCCCACGGGCCGAGCTGGAGGATGTCGCGCGCATAGACCGGCAGCAGCGCCGAGGCGCCGGACAGGAGCACGGCGAACAGATCGAGCGAGATGGCGCCGAGCACGATCTTCTCGCTCCAGATATAGCTGAACCCGCCGAGCAGGTGCTGCATCGTCGGCTTGTCCGACTCGGTGCGCTGCGACGGCTTCGGGATGGTGAAGATCAGCAGCCCGGACACAAGCATCAGGACAGCGGCGGTTCCGTAGGCCGCTTCCGGCGACACGCCGTAGAGCAGGCCGCCGGCGACGGGTCCGACGATGGTCGCCGTCTGCCAGGCCGATGAATTCCAGGCGATGGCGTTGGCGAAATCCTGAGGCGGCACCAGATTGGCGAACAGCGAGGCCGAGGCCGGACCGAAGAAGGCGCGGGCGACGCCGAACATGGCAAGCACGCAGAAGATCGGCAGCGGCCCGCTGATGCCGCGCAGCGCCAGGAACAGCAGCGCCAGCGCGCACATCGCCTCCACCACGACCGCCAGCGCCATGATCAGGCGGCGGCCGAAGCGGTCGGCGGCGACACCGGTGACCAGCACCAGAAGCAGCGACGGCAGGAACTGGACGATGCCGACCAGGCCGAGATCGAGCGGGTCGCGGGTCAAATCGTACATCTGCCAGCCGACCGCGACGGACACGATCATGGTGGCGAATGTGGTGAGGAAACGCGCCGCCCAATAACTCAGGAAGGAGCGGTGGCGGAACGCGGCATAGCGCTGGTCCGGTGATATCTGTTCGGCGGTCATGATTTAAGAGGCCCCATTGCAGTGGCGTCAGCTGGCGGGGCACTTCCACGATGGGCGCTGGTCCGGCTGGCGGAACTTTTAGCTCAGTTCGCCGCGGATATGCGTCAGAATCAGTGCTGGATCAAGGAATTTTCAGCCTGCTCCATCGCCGGCACGCGGAAGTTACTGCCGCAGCGCGACGGAGATGGCGTCGAGGCCGCCGCGCAATTCGGCTTCCGTCGGCCAGCCGAAGCCGACGCGGAAGAAGCGTTTTTCCATCTCGAACCAGTGGCCGGGTCCGACATAGGTTCCATGGTTCTCCAGCAGGTTCGCATAGAACCGGTCGAGGTCGAAGCCGGGTTCGATATCGAGGCGCGGGAAGCCGACGACACCGCCTTCGGGCCTGATCCAGTCGACCAGCGGTTCGCGGTCGATCCAGGCCTGGACGATGTCGCGGCGCTTGGCCATTTCGGGCAGCAGTGTCGCCAGGAAGGCATCCCGGCGCTCGAGCATGCCGCGGGCAATGCCTTCGTCGATGACGCTGCCGCAGATGCCGATCTGTTCCTTTGCGGCGAGGAATTTTTCCTGAAGCACCGCATCCCTGG
>NZ_RZRR01000381.1:0-5022 GCF_003998555.1 Mesorhizobium sp. M7A.F.Ca.CA.002.09.1.1
ATGTAGCCGCCCTTGGAATAGGACTCGCCCTCGTAGCCGAAGATCGGCCACACCTCTTTCTGGTTGTAGAGGCCGACCACAAGGCCGCCTCTGATGGCCTGGAAAAACGGCGTCGCCTCGATCTGCTTCAGCACGCCGACGCGCTGGTCCTCCCAGCCGAGGCCGCGATAGCCGCCGCCACCGGATTTCTTGTCGAGGTCGGCGATGCCATCCTCGAGCATCGCCTTGTAGGCGGCGTCCTTGCCGGCCTGCTCGTCATGACCTTTCACGGCAATGGCGTAGTATTTGTCCGGCACCTGATCGTGCGGATAGATGTCACGCGCCATCTGGATCAGCGTCGCCATGGTTTCGGGCTTGAGTGCCGATGTCTCGAGCCCCCAGGCATGTTCAGGGCTGATGACGGCGCTACCGGAGATGACGAGCAGCGCCCCGATGCCGCCGCGTTTGAGAAGCTCACGACGGGAAAGCCCGGGCTTCGCGTCATAGATCGTGACCATTTTATTCCTCCCTGCTTGCTATGTGCACTGTTGAGAGTGCGTTTGCTGGCGCCGCACCTGCCGGCGCGACTGCTATGTCTCCTATTGGAAGCGACCTCCGCGCTGCAGAACCTCGATCTTGTAGCCGTCGGGGTCCTCGATGAAGAAAAAGCGGGCGATCAGCGATCCGTCGCGGTTGAACTCGACGATCTTCTTCGGATTCAGGCCAAGCGCACCGAGACGGTCATGTTCGCTGTCGAGGTCGGCGACGGAGACAGCGAAGTGACCGTAGCCGTCGCCGAGCCCGTAAGCTTCCTGCCGATCCTTGTTCACGGTCAGTTCGAGCTCGAACCCTGCCTCGGCATTGCTGAGGTAAAGGAGCGTGAACGTCTCGAAATCCAGCCTGTCGGCGACATTGAGCCCGAAGGCGTTTCTGTAGAAATCGACCGATCGGGTCTCGTCGAGAACCCGGATCATACTGTGGATCGCCTTGGCCAAATTAGTCTCCGCGCTGGTGTGGAGGCGATTATGCGCGGCGCGGACAAAAGGTGGTGGCAGCCGGTTACCACGCCCGCAGCCGCGAACGGGACGAAAGTCCGATTGCCGGACCGGCAATTTTGCCCGAGAATACGTGTGGGGACAGGTCAAGCAGTATCAAACTGCACGCCGTCCACCCAAGACCAACAATCATGGGAGGTTTGTCGGATGTGCAGGGTGTTTGCGGGCCAGGACCCCGAAGGCTATCGCCAGATCAACCGCTCGATTCGCATCGACGGTCACTCGACCAGCATCCAGCTCGAAGCGACGTTCTGGGCGTTGCTTGACGAGATCGCCGAAAACCAGAACCTGACGACGCCGAAATTCATCTCCAAGCTCTATGACGAAGCCATAGAGATCAACGGCGCCATCCCGAACTTTGCGTCGATGCTGCGCACCACCTGCGCGCTCTATCTGCGCGGCCATCGGCCGGGGATGGATGAGCAGATGGTGCCGAAGCGGCAGGCCGCTTAGCGCATTGCGCTCAGCTTAGTTCTTGCGCGAGCCCTATGAGAAGCCCTCCGGGCCCTCGAATGTAGCAGAGCCGATACACGTCTCTATACTGGACAACTTCGCCTTCGAGCCGCGCACCGCGATTGCGGAGCCTTTCAAGCGTCCCCTCAATGTCGTCCACGGCGAACATGACGCGGAGGTAGCCGAGGGCGTTAACCGGGGCGTTGCGGTGATCCGAGACGGCAGGCGGCGTGAGGAAGCGGGACAGTTCGAGCCGGCTGTGGCCGTCCGGCGTCCGCATCATGGCAATCTCGACGCGTTGATCGCCCAGTCCAGTGACACGTCCGGCCCATTCTCCTTCGATCGTGGCCCGCCCTTCGAGCTCAAGGCCGAGCTCGCCAAAGAAACCAATCGTCTCTTCGAGGTCATCGACGACGATTCCTATGTTGTCCATCCGTTTGAGCGCCATGTGTTCAGTCTACAAGGCGTCGTCCAGGTCGTAAACTCATTAGGCTGCTTGCCAGCTGAGCAGGTATGATCAAGGGGTCCGGAACGCCTCGTGATACGTCGCGGTGGCGCCCTGGTGTCGACCACTACCTCGAACGCCAGCCGGTCTGTGGCTGTCCCTGATTCATGCCTGATGGCACGATGCTGTTTCTATCGGTCCAGTATCCGGCCGCGTATGCCAGGACGCTCTGCAAGAGGCGACGCTGCAGCCCAAGTTCCGGGCGAAAACCGGCTTCCAACAGCACAAGCAGACCTGATCGACAGTAGACCAAACCCTCGCTAACGATTTTGTGATGTGGTTGACGAGGTCATTTTCATCTCGCAGTCTATCGGCATTCGATCTGCGGCTTAACCTAACTATCGTTGTCATGAATACTTGGGAATCACTTCCCAAGCGTGCTCTCTTATTTTTGAGATTCCTAATATGAACCGTCGCAACCCTGTCCGAATGAATCGGCGTCTTTTCCTGTCCTCGGTCGCAATGTTTACGGCAACCGCGACATCGGCCGGTTTTGCGCGATCGTTCTCGGGCACTTTGCCCTGGACGCCAATGACATCCGATCCACCGACGCAGGTCGTGGCAGGCGGCTGGCACTTTTTCTCGGCCCAGGAAGCAGCTCTAGTCGAGGCGATCGTCGACCGCATCATTCCGGCCGACGAGCTCAGCATGGGCGGCAAGGAAGCCGGTTGCGCCGTCTATATCGACAGGCAGTTGATGGGGGCGTTCGGTGCGTCGAGCCGGCTTTACACGCAAGGCCCGTTTCTGCCTGGACTGCCCACCCAGGGCTATCAGGGCGAGGCCAATCCGGCGCAGCGTTACCGCACCGGGCTTGCCGCCATCGACGCTTTCCTGAAACAGCGGGACGGCAAGACATTCGTCGAGCTCGCACCGGCCGAACAGGATGCCTTCCTGACGGCTATGGAGGCCGGGAAGGTCGACCTGCCCAATGGCGTCAAGGGGCCGGGTTTCTTCGGGCTTCTGCTGCAGAACACCATGGAGGGGTTCTTTGCCGACCCCGTCTATGGCGGCAACAAGGACATGGTCTCGTGGCGCATGCTTGGTTTTCCAGGCGCCCGCTACGACTACCGCGACCATGTCAGCAAACACAATCAGCCATATCCGCAGCCGCCTGTCTCGATCATCGGGCGCCCCGAATGGCTCGGCAAAGGCGCCTGATCATGACCAAGATACTGCCTCGCAAAGACGTCGTGATCGTCGGCCTCGGCTGGACGGGATCCATTCTGGCCCACGAATTGACCGATCAGGGCCTGGACGTGGTGGCTATAGAACGCGGCCCCTGGCGCGATACGGCAACCGATTTCAACATCGGCTACGCGCAGGATGAGTTGCGCTACAGCATCCGGCGCGACCTCTTCCTGCAGCCCGCCGTGGAAACCATGACGGTGCGCAACGACCCATCGCAGAAGGCGCTGCCGATGCGCGATTTCGGCTCCTTCCTCCCCGGCAACGGCGTCGGCGGCGCCGGCGTCCACTGGAACGGCCACACCTGGCGGTTCTGGGATTCAGACTTTCAGATAAAGACCAATCTGACCAAGAAATATGGTGCATCGAGAATCGCCGATCTCCAGGTCGAGGACTGGGGCGTGACCGGCGCGGAGATGGAGCCCTATTACGACCAGTTCGAGTATCTGGCAGGCATCTCGGGCAAGGCCGGCAATATCAAGGGGCAGTTGCAGGAAGGCGGCAATCCGTTCGAGGATCCAAGGTCGCGGGATTATCCGAACCCGCCGATGCAGATGACCTACGCGCCAACCCTGTTCGCCGAGGTCGGCCGGTCGATCGGCCTGCATCCCTTCCCGACCCCATCCGCCAACATGTCGCGGGCCTATGTCAACCCGCTCGGCATCGCCATGGGTCAATGCACCTATTGCGGATTCTGCGAACGCTTCGGCTGTGCCAACTATTCGAAGTCGAGCGCCCAGACCACCGTCCTTCCGGTGCTGATGAAGAAGTCCAATTTCGAAGTCCGCACCGACAGCGAGGTACTGCATGTCGATCTGGCTCCCGGAGGCAAGTCGGCGCGCGGCGTGACCTACGTCGATACCTCAGGCGAGGAGTACTTCCAGCCGGCCGATCTGGTGCTGCTGTGCGCCTACGGCCTGCACAATGCCCGGCTGATGATGCTGTCCGGCATCGGCAAGATCTACGACCCCGGCAGCGGCGAAGGAACGGTTGGGCGCAATTACTGCTACCAGACAAACGCCGGCGTGCAGGTGTTCTTCGACGACAAGAACTTCAACCCGTTCATCGCCGCAGGCGCGCTCGGCCAGACGATCGACGATTACAATGGTGACGCGTTCGACCACGGCGCGCTGGACTTCGTCGGCGGTGCGGGCATCAACTGCATTCCCACCAACGGGCGCCCGATCGGAACCAGGCCGACCCTGCCCGGCACGCCGAAATGGGGCAGCGCCTGGAAGAAGGCAACGGTCGAGGGCTACAAGAGCACGCTTGGCTACTCGTCCCAGGGAAGCAGCTACGCGACGCGCAACAACTACCTCGACCTCGACCCGACCTACAAGGACCGTTTCGGGCGGCCGCTGATGCGCATGACGTTCGATTTTCCCGACAACGACATCCGCATGTCGAACTATGTCTGCGACCGGATGGAGGAAATTGCCAAGGCGCTCGGCGGAAAGCAGTACGCCGTCAGCCGCCGCAAGAAAGGCTGGGACAGCGTCCCCTACCAGAGCACCCACAATACGGGCGGCGCCATCATGGGAACGGACCCGAAGAAGAGCGCGGTCAACACCTTCCTCCAGAGTTGGGACGTCCCCAACGTCTTTGTCATCGGTGCGTCGGCCTTCCCGCAGAATGCCGGCAAAAATCCGACAGGAACGGTCGGCGCGCTCGCTTTCCGCGCCGCCGATGCCATCCGCAATCAATATCTGCGCAATCCCGGTGCACCCCTGGTGCAGGCATGAACAAGCTCGTTCTCACGCTCGCCATCGGTGCTGCGGCCCTCACTGGCGGCCCGGCATGGAGTGCCGACCAGGCGGACCAGATCATACGTGGACAGTATCAGGC
>NZ_RZRR01000382.1:0-5008 GCF_003998555.1 Mesorhizobium sp. M7A.F.Ca.CA.002.09.1.1
TTGAAGAATTGAAGAATTGAAGAATTGAAGAATGAAGGGATTGTGGCTCTGCGTTCGGATCAATCCCCAATTCGTCATTTCATCATTTCTTCATTTCCCCTCCCCCCTCTCCACAATCGCCGTCAGAAACCCCGCCAGATCGTCGGTGACGAAATCGACATCATCCTCATTGGCCGGGTCGCGCTCCCATATCTCGGAAAAGGTCGGCTCGAAATTGCGCGGCACGATCAGCACCGTGGTCATGCCGAGCGACTTCGGCACCGAAAGGTTACGGGCAAGATCCTCGAACATCACCGCATTGTGGCCGGTGACGGCGTGGAGTTCGGCGAACTTCTCGTAGGTCTGGCGCGCCGGCTTGGGATTGAGCCCCGCAGCGACGATGTCGAAGATGTCGTCGAAATGGTCGAGGATGCCGAGCTGGCGCGCGGTGCGCTCGGCGTGCCTGCGGTCGCCGTTGGTGAAGATGAACTTGCGGCCGGGAAGCTGGCGGATGGCGGTGCCGAGAACGGGATCGGGCACCAGCCATGAATAGTCGATGTCGTGGACCTTCTCGAGGAAATCGTCGGGGTCGATGCCGTGGCGTGTCATCAGGCCGTTCAGCGTCGTGCCATATTCGCGGTAGAGCTCCTTCTGCAACTTGCGCGCATCGTCGCGCGGCAATGCCAACAGTTCGCCGACATAGGCGGTCATCTTGACGTCGATCTGCGAGAACAGATTCGAATGGTGCGGATAGAGCGTGTTATCGAGATCGAAGACCCAGTCGGTGACATGGGCGAAGCGGGCGGGGTCAGGGAGCGTGGTCATGGACTCCTTATGGCATGAAACGCGCATTCCGAAAGCGACTTTATCCACAACTTCTGCTCGTTGAGGTTGCGTAAATCGTCTCACGATTCAAATTTTAGGCATCTGGGAAAGGTGGCCTTCAGGGCTTGCTGGCAGAGAGGCAGTCTTGTGGGAGCAAGCGATGAACAGCATAATTCTGAGATCCGCCGCCGTTGCTTTCGCCTCAGTCGCGGCCTCTCTCCTGCTGACCCTGATCATCGTTCCGGCCATGGGATTTCCGGTCAACCGGACGATCTGGCTGACCTCCACGCTCTGTCCGCTGGTGCTGGCGTGGGCCGCCAGCGCAAGCACTTTCTGGCAAAGCGACAGGCTGAAAAACGCGCATCGCGATCTCGCCCGAGCCCATGCCCAGCTCGCCGCCGCGCATCGCCGCCTGGCGGAAAAGGCGAGCCGCGACGACATGACCGGCATGCTCAACCGGGAAAGCTTCTTTGCCGCGCTCGACGGTTCGCGCCGCAAGTCCGATCGCGGCGCGCTGCTGATCATCGATGCCGACCACTTCAAGACCATCAACGACAATTTCGGCCACCTGACCGGCGATGACGCGCTGCTTTTGATCGCCAGCGCGATTCAGCGCGGCGTGCGCAGCGGCGATGTGCTCGGCCGCATCGGCGGCGAGGAATTTGGCGCCTTTCTGGTTGGCGCCACCGAGCAGGAGGCCAAGCGCGTCGCCGAGCGCATTCGCCGCGAAGTCGAGCTGATCCGCTTCCGGCCCGTCGACGAGCGGACCATTCCGCTCACGGTCAGCATCGGCGGTACTGTCTGCGGCGAGGAAGCCAGCGTGTCGGAGTTGATGCGCGCCGCCGACCGGCGCCTCTACCAGGCCAAGCACCAGGGCCGTAACCTGACGATCATCGACACCGGCATTTCCGAGGCGGCGTGATCCGATCTGCCGCAACCGGCCTGTTAAGAAAACTCTAACCCTGTTTGCACTCGGTTGTACCGCTTAGCCGGGTTTTCACTGCTTTGCGGCCAGACTTGGCACGATACTGGCTTCCACGGTGATGCATGTGTCGTTCCGGGAATTGCCGTTCTGGGAACGCCATGCAGTGCCGAAGCCCAGCCGAGAGACCAGCCATGAGTTTCATCATCAAGAAAATGTCACGCCGCGCGCTCGTGCAGGCGTTGATCGCATTGCCTGCCCTGTCCTTGTTCCGCAAGCTGCCTGATGCCGATGCCGCCGGTCCAAAGCCCGACCCGAACGAGATCGTCGAGGTCGATGGCTGGATCCTGAAGCGGAGCGACCTGGCATGATCTTCGACAGCTACGAGGCGTATCGCGCTGCGAACTTCACCCCGAAGGTCTGCATCCTCGGCTCCGGTCCGGCCGGCATGACCATTGCCCGCAAGCTTGGCGCGGCCGGCATTCCGGTGGTGGTGATGGAGGCCGGTCCGCGCGAATTCAGCGACGACTCGCAGGACTTTTACCGGGGCAGCACGGTCGGAGATTTCTATTTCGATCTCGACATCACCCGGCTGCGGTTCATGGGGGGCAGTTCCAACCACTGGGCAGGCTGGTGCCGCGTGCTCGACAAGCAGGATTTCGAGCCGAAGGCCTGGGTACCCGATACGGGCTGGCCGATCGCCCGCACCGACATCGAACCCTATCTGCCGGAAGTGCGCGATATTCTCGACCTTCCGGCCCTCCGGCCCGATATGCCGATCTCGGACGACATTCGCTGGGTGCAGCTGATCAAGAGCCCGGCCGTGCGCTTCGCCGAGAAGTTCGGCGATGAACTCGACAAGGCCACGAACATCGCGGTGGTGCTCAACACTTGTGCCACCGAACTTGCCGGCGACGGCAGACGCGTGACTGGCGCCAGGCTGTGGTCGAACGGACAGGATGCCGGCTCGTTCAGCGCTGACTATTTCATCGTCTGCACCGGTGGGCTGGAGAATTCGCGGCTGCTTCTGTGGTCCAACCAGCGCTCGAACGGCGGCGTCGTGCCGAATGCAACTGCGCTTGGCCGCTACTGGATGGAGCATCCGACCTTCGAGGGCGGCAACGCCATCCTGGCCGACTACAACGCGTTCGAGGTCGACGCCGTCAACGAGGCCTTCTTCTCGCCGACGTTTGCCGCCATGGAGCGGCTGCAGATCATGAACTTCGGCATCCGGCTGATCGAGACGCCGTATCCCGGGGTCAAGAGCCTTATCGCCGACCTCGCCTGCACGGCGCCCAGCATGGCGGAATGGATGTCCTACCAGCTCAGTCAGCGACTGCGCTGCGCGGCCCAGCTCTACGTCGCCTGGGAACAGGCGCCGCTGGCCTCCAACCAGATCGAGTTGTCGAAGACCGATGTCGACCATGCCGGCGTGCCGCGCATCGAACTGCACTGGAAGAAATCCGAACTGGAACATCGCACCCTTCTCGAAGGGCTCAGACTGTTCGGCGCAACGCTGATCGAGAAGAATCTCGGCCGCGTGCGCATTGCCGACTGGATCAGCAATGGTCAGGACTATCCGACCAACGACGAGACGGCGGGCCATCACCATATGGGCGGCACGCGCATGGGCACCGACATCAGCAAGAGCGTGGTCGACGCCAACTGCAAGGTGCACGGCATGGACAATCTCTATGTCGGCGGCTCCTCGGTGTTCTGCACGTCGGGTCAATGCAACCCGACGACGACGATCACCGCGCTGGCCTGCCGGCTGGGCGACCATCTCAGCAAGGTGGTCACCGCCTGACGGCTGCAGGGCAGCATGCTGCCTAGGGCAGTTCACCGTTTCACGGAACGGCGATCCGCTCTAACTCTTTGTTTGACGCAATTCCGGACGGAAAACCGTTTCACACTTTTCCTGGAATGCTCTAGAGCGTCGCCGGATCGAGCGCCGGCTGGTCCTTGCGCCGGGCGACGATTGCCGCGAAATCGGCGGTCTGGAAGGCATCGCGCAAGGCGTCGAAGGACGGCAGCACGAAATAGGCGCGCTGGAACTTGTCGATCTCGTAGCCGGTGCGCATCACCGTTTCCAGGTCGAAGGGCACGTGGTGGGCGTCCTTGCCTTCGACGGCGAACTGCAGCTCGGTAAACGACGACATAAGGCCGGCGCCAAAGGCCTTCAGCGGCTGGCCGGCCTCCCGCATCAGGCCATATTCGGCCGTGTACCAGTAGAGCCGGGAAATCATCTCGTCGCCACCCAGCGCGATGATGTCGCCGGCCTTCTCGCCATACATCTGCATGAAATCGGCGAACACCGGTTGCGACAGCGCCGGCACATGGCCGAAGAAATCATGGAACATGTCGGGCTCGACAATGTAGTCGAGCTCCTGCCTGGTCCGCAGCCAGTTGGTGACCGGGAAGCGGCGATCGGCGAGATGGTCGAAAAACGGAGCCGCGGGAATGAGCCCCGGCACCGCGACGATCTCCCAACCGGTCAGTTTGCGCAGCTTGGCGCTGACCTCGTCGAAGTCGGGAATACGGTCGAGCAGGCCGAGTTTTTCGACGCCGTCGAGGTAGGAATGGTGGGCGAGCTTGCGCGTCAGTCTGGTCTGGCGGTCGCACAGCGTGCGCCACACCGCCTGCTCTTCATCGCTGTAATCGTAACCCTGCGACACGGTGAAATCGGCACGGCAGACCGAGTAGTCGCCGCGCAATCCTTGCGCCGCGCAGTCGCGGGCGTATTCGGCAACGCTCATCGTCGTCATGGTTTTTCTCCTCGCAAAGCAAATCGCTGACGTGCTGAACGTTAAGCGGATTTGCGGAGGCGAATCGGTTTTGATGATGGCTCGAATTCGGAAATCGGGATAATATTCACTCAGAAATTCCCAGGAAGGAGTGAAAATGCCTCGATTCGATGATTTCGAGATCAAGATGCTCGATGTCCTGCAGCGCGACGGGCGCAAACCGGTTTCCGAGCTGGCGCAAGAGATCGGCCTGTCGACGACACCATGCGCGCGGCGCTTCGAGGCGCTGCAGGAGGCCGGCATCATCAAGGGATTTGCCGCCGTGATCAGCCGCCGCGCTGTCGGGCTGATGGTCGAGGTGTTCATCCAGGTGCGCCTCGTCAGCCACAGCGACGGCTCGCCCGAAAGCTTCATCGCCGCCGTGCAGCGCATGGACGAGGTTTCCTCGTGCTGGACGATGACCGGCGACCATGACTTTCTGCTGCATGTCATGGTGCCGTCGGTCGACGAGCTCAACGCTTTCGTCATGCACCGGCTG